>DATGEF010000895.1:0-5658 GCA_035310405.1 Chloroflexia bacterium
TGGGACTCGGCGGGGTGGCGCTGATCGTGGGGGCCGTTGGGGTTGCCAACATGCTGCTCATCGCGGTGCTGGAACGCCGCGCGGAGATCGGCCTCCGGCGCGCCCTGGGGGCGACGGAGGGCCAGATCCGGACGCAGTTCCTCGGCGAGTCGATCCTGCTCGCCGTCAGCGGTAGCGGCGGCGGCGTGCTGGCCGGGGCCGCCGCAACGGCCGGGTACGCCAGCGCGCAGAGGTGGGTCGTCGTGATCCCCGTCGAGGCGTGGGCGGGCGGGATCGCCGCAGCCATCCTGATCGGCGTGGGCGCGGGCCTGATCCCGGCCGTGCGCGCGTCGCGGGTGCCGCCGACCGTGGCATTACGAACGGTGTAGATGGTCCGCGCCCCGGTAGGGGGACCAGTGCGGGCGCGCGCCACCCGCCGGCACTGCGCCGCTTGACGAGCGGCGCGGCTGCCCCAGGCCCGATGTAGGAGCCGGGCGGGGCGATCATGACCAACGATTCCCCATCGGCGAACCGATCCCACGCCGACCCTCGCGGGTGTCACAGGTCGAAGCGGGTCCCGACGCTATTCGGAATGAACGCTTCGCCAAAGCGCGCGGCCAGCGCGTGTTGGGCGCGCCATCCCGTGCAGTGGGCGGGAACGATGACGCGCGGCTGCAAAGCGGCGAGATCGTCGAGGACCTGGGGGATGAGCGGCTCAAAGAGGGGTCCGTTGAGATGGAAGCCGCCGATGACCGCGTGCAGCGGCCGGTCCTTGGTGAGGCGGCGAGCGTAGCGGCAGATGTTCACGACTCCGGCGTGGCCGCAGCCGGTGATGACGAGCAGGCCCTTTTCTCTGATATTGACGATCAGCGCCTGGTCGTCGAGCACGAGCGGGTCCGGCTGCCAGTCCCCGTCGATCCACGCCTGTTGCGGAGGAAATCCTGGTTCGTAGCCCGTGGTGCGGGCGACTTCTCCGGTCACCAGCACCGAGCGCTCGAACAGGAAGCTGGGCTGGTGCTCTTCGACGATCTCGAAGCCGGCATCGATGAGCGCCCGCCGGCTCGTCGTGGGCAGCTCAAACCCTTCCAGACCGGGTAGGCGCAGTCTGCGTCGCCGCCAGAAGTGCGGATGGATCACCACCGGCAGCTTGACCGGCCCCCCGAGCCGCCGGATGAGCCCGTCAAACCCGGCGGTGTGGTCGAAGTGGCCATGACTGCAGACGATGACCTCGATGTCGGCCGGGTTGATGTCGAGGCGGCGCATGTTCTCCACCACGCCATCCGGACTCGCGCCGACATCGTAGAGGATCCGATGCTGTCGCCCTTGCTTGGTGATGGTGACCAGGACGGAAAAGCCGTGCTCGGCGATAAGCTGCTCCGGGACTTCGCCTCCCGCCATGGTCGTCGCCGGGCGGCGGCGGCCGCCGACGATGGGCGCCCGATGCGCTGGACCCCGGTCCGGCATGAAGACATCGGTCACGTTGTCCATCACAGTGGTCACGCTGACCGAGTCGACCGGTTCGAGATCAAACAGCACCGGCAGTTCCACATCGTGCAAGAGCGGGTGAGGTCCATGGTGGGCAGGCGTGTTATCGATGCACATACCATCCTCCTTGGATACAGCGCGACCACGTGTCCTCGATTATACCCTTGTGAGAGCTATGTCTATCCTATCATATTCCGCCCCCCTTGACCAGGAACCCTGCCCGCTCCCCCCGGCCCCTAGCTATGGTGCCGGGCAGGTGGGGGCCGGGTCCTTGATGTTGTAGACCACCCGCTCGTCGGCGGTCAGGTCGCGCACCAGCTGGCTGCAGGCCTGGCGGATCAGCGCCGGGTACTCCCGGGCCCAGGAGTGGATCTGGCCGTCGGGGCTGGTATACAACAGCGCCTGCCCGGCGGGGGCGAACAACGCGCCGCCGATCCGGCCGTTCGGATTGACGAAGATGCGCACCCGCTGGCCGCTGCCCAGGTCCCAGAGTTCGGCGGTATCCGCGCCCTCCACCGCGAGCACACTTTGCCCGTCGGGGGCAAACGCGACAAACGCGATGTTGCCGGCTGCGGTGAAACTGCGCAGGAGTTGCCCGCTCTGCACATCCCATAAGCGCATGCTCTTGGCCGCGGTGCCCGTCAGCACGGTGCGGCCATCGGGCGCAAAGGCCGCGCTCTGGACCGCTTCCGTGTGCCCGGCGAAGGTCCGTACCAGCTGCCCACTCCCGACATCCCAGAGCCGCGCGAGGTTGTCGCTGCTGCCGATCAGCACCGTGTGGCCCCCGGGCGCGAAGGCCAGGGCAAAGACGTTGACGCCGGCCGGGACGGTGAAGGTCTGCTGGACCATCCCCGTCTGCACATCCCACAGCTGGGCGCGGGGCTGATTCCAGCCGGTGAGCAGGGCGTCGCCCGTCGCCGAGAACGCCATCCGGCCGGGCGGGCCGGGGTCGCCGGTGGCGAAGGAGCGCCCGGGCCGGCCGGTTTGCGTATCCCAGAGCTGGACCTGTCCATCCCCGCCGACGATCAGCAGGCCCTGGCCGGCCGGCGCGAAGGCGAGCCCGACAATGTCCGTCGGATAGCCGGGGAAGGCATGGACCTGGCGACCGCTGGGCAACTCCCAGAGGGTGATGGTCTTCGCCGCACTGCTGGTCGCGGCGGATTGGCCGTCGGGCGCCACGGCCAGCATGGCGGGCCCGCCCACGGGCGCGGCGGTGGGCGGGCCCCCTGTCTGCGGCCCCGCGCCGCTGCCCGGGGGCGGGCCGGCGGCCCCCGCCCCCGGCCCGCCCGCTGGGGCCGGCAGATCCCAGAGGCGCGCCGTCTGGTCTGTGCTGCCGGTGACGATGGATTTACTATCGGGGGTGAAAGCCACGCCCCCCACGCCGTCGGTATGGCCGGTGAAGATCCGCAGTTCCCGGCCCGCGGCCAGGTCCCAGACCCAGACCGCGCCCGCCACGTTGCCAGCCAGCAGCCACCGATTGTCGGGCGAGACGGCCACGCTGAGAAATTCACCATTCGCCATAAAGGTCTGTACCGGCTTGGCCCCCTGCCGATCCCACACCTGCACCCCGCCACCAATACTGGCGGCGATGACGCGCTGCCCATCCGGGGAGACGGTGACCGCCGGGAACCAGTGGAGGCCGTCGCCGAAAGTACGGATGGGCGCGCCCGTTTGCGCATCCCAGAGCCGCACGGTCTTATCCATACTGCTCGTTACGACCGCCCGCCCATCCGGGGTGAAGGCGACGCCGCTGACCAGGTCTGTATGGCCGGGGAAGGTGCGCAGGGCCTGCCCGGTCTGCACATCCCAGAGGCGCGCCGTGCGGTCCGCGCTGCCCGTGAGCGCGGTGTGGCCGTCGGGCGCGAAGGCCACGCCGGTGACGGCCGCCGTGTGGCCGGCGAAGGCCCGGATCGGTTGGCCGGTCGCCAGGTCCCAGAGCCGGGCGCTGCCGTCGGCGCCGCCGCCGGTCAGCAGGAGCCGGCCGTCGGGCGCGATGGCGATCGCGCGCACCGGGCCGGCCGGGCCGGCGAAGGTGCGGACGGTCCGGCCGGTCGCCAGGTCCCAGAGCCGGGCGCTGCCGTCGTCGCCGCCGGTCAGCAGGAAGTGGCCGTCGGGCGTGACGGCGACGGCGCGCACCGGGCCGGTGTGGCCGGCGAAGAGCCGGCGGGTGGCCAGGGACCCGACCGCGCGTTGCAAGGCCTCGTCGGCCTGCCCCGAGTACGTGATCTGGAGCCCGCGAATGCTCAAGAGCGTCGCCGTCTCGGCGTTGCCCGCCGGATCGAGCAACAGGTTGCGCGCCGCCCCGGCCAGGCGGAGGCTCTCGGCCTCCTGGAGACTGGCGACCGCCGTCGCTTCGCTCTGGCTGGCTTGCTGGGCCAGGACCAGGGCGACGATGGCCAGGATCCCCGCCGCGACCAGCGCGGCGCTGAGCCAGAGGGCCCGCCGCCGTAAGTGGCGGGCGGCCCGCGCCTGCTCGGCGGCGCGCTGATGTTCGGCGGCGGCCAGCGCCTGCGCGGCCGCCAGCTCCCGCCGCTGGCGGTCCGCCTCGGCCGCCTGCCGATCGGCGTCGGCCGCCAGGCTGGCCGCCAGGTAGGCCCGCTCCGCGGCGGTCAGCGCCACGCCGCCCGCCGTCCCGGCCCCCAGCGCCCCAAACTGCGCCAGCCGCGCCCCCGTCGCCAGGAAGCTCGGGTCGGATCCAGCCGCCCGCCAGTCGGCGGCCGCCGTCGCCAGCTGCCGTTGCGTCCGCAGGTCGGCGCGACTGGCGTCCAGCCAGGTCCGCACCCGCGGCCAGGTACGGATCAGCGCCTCATGGGCGACCTCCACCGTGGGCTCGCGGGTGAGCGGGTCGCGATCGAACGTCAGCAGCCGGTGGTGCCCAAAGACGGCCAGGACTCGATCTAACGATGGGGGATGGGCGAGGGATTCGAGCTCGGGCCGGGGCACCCGGCGCCGGGTGTCCTCGACCCCCTCGCCCAGGGTCACGAGCCGCAGCACGAGTTGCCGGGCTAGCTCCTGGTCGGGGGCCGCCAGGCCGGTGTAGATCTCCTCGGCCCGCCGGGCCAGGGCGCCCAGCACCCCGCCACTGGCCCGGTAGGCCGCCAGCGTCAGCAGGCGGCCCACGCGCCGCTCAAACAGCTCGGTCAGCGCATATTGCAACAGCGGCAGCGCCCCCGGTTGCCCGCCCACCTCGTGGCCAATCACGGTCAGCAGCTCCGGGGCTAGCTGCACGCCGACCCGCGCCGCCGGCCCGGCGACCGCCTGCTGCAGCTCCGCGGCCTGGAGCGGCACGACCACCTCCGTGCCCTGGCGGAACAGCTCGGCGCAGACCGGGTAGAGCAGCGGCCGGTCATAGAAATCGGCCCGCAAGGTGACGACGACGCGCAGCCGGCTCGCCGGGGCCGCCAGGGCGGTCGTCAGCAGGCCCAGGAAGCGGCGGCGGGTCGCCTCGTCGTCCACCAGGGTGAACACTTCCTCAAACTGGTCGACGACGAGCAACAGCTCGGTTTGCGGGTCGGCCGGCAGGATCTGCGCGACGGCGGCCAGGAGTGCCCCGTCGTCGTCCCGCAACTGGTCCCCCAGCCCGGGCGGCGGGTGGATGGCGACCCGCAGCAGAGCGGCTTCGAGCTCGGCGAGCGGCTGCGCGCCAGGGATCAGGTCGGCCACGAACCAGCGGTCGGCCCCCGGCAGGTCCCCCCGGCGCAGGGCGGGGACCAGCCCGGCGCGCACCACGCTCGACTTGCCGCTGCCCGAGGGCCCCACCACCGCCAGAAAGCGCCCGGCGGGCCCGGGGGCGGCCAGGCGGGCTACCAGCTGCCGGACCAGCCCCGCCCGGCCGAAGAAATCGGCGGCGTCGGCCTCCTGGAAGGCGCGCAAGCCCTTGTAGGGGTTCTCGGGTTCCGGGAGTGTTTCGTCCGCGGCCGGGGCCGGGGCGTCCAGGGTCTTGAGGGGCGGGAACTCGGCCTGCAGGTCCGCCACCACCACCTGGTAGACCCGCTGCGGCCCGCTCACGTCCTTGAGCCGGTGCTCGCCCATATCGCGTAACGTCACGCCCGGCGGCCGATCCGCGGCCACCTCGTCGTGCGCCGCCGGCGCCACCAGGATCTGCCCGCCGTAGCCGGCCGCCAGCAAGCGCGCCAGCCGGTTGAGGGTATAGTTGGCCTGATAGCTGCCGTCGCGGATCTCGGCCAGGCCGCT
>DATGEF010000896.1:0-4141 GCA_035310405.1 Chloroflexia bacterium
CCCCGGGCGGCCGCCACGCTGGGCATCCAGATCCCGCGGCATTTTCTCCAGCTCAAGCGCCAGCACGCCGACGCCGCGATGCGCTGGCGCCTGGGCACCCGCGCCCTGTTCGAGTCGGCCTTCGCCGCCGGCTACACGGTCGTGAATATCACCGACGACCCAGACCAGCCGGAGCTGCTGGCGCGCTATACCCTGGTGCCAGGGGCGTGAGTCTTGAGGCGTATCGCGCTACCGTCATAACACGTGCAGCACTTCGATCTCGTAATCCTCTAGCCCGCCTTCGAGCACGTTGCTCTCGATAAAATTGACCGTGTGCTGGAGGATCTCGTTGGCGTGCGGCGCGCTGTTGCTGACACAGACGATGCCGAGCACTGCCGCCTCCAGGTCGTCGTTGTCTTCGACCTCCGCGGCCGCGACCTTGAATTTGCTTTGCACCCGCGCCAGGATGGATTTCACGACGTGGCGTTTGTCTTTCAGGGTGCCGTTCTCGGGGAGAAAGAGGACGACACGCATGGTGCCGACGACCATCAGACCACCTCCTGCCGCCGGCGTCCTCGCCGGGGGCTGCTCGTATTATACCATGACGAGTAGGCAGTAGGCAGCGACGAGGGGTCGGGGGTCAGGGATCAGGGATCAGAGAACGATGCCCGCCGCGCCACGCCCACCGTTCTCAATCCACAATCCACAATCCGCCGACGAGGGGTTGGGGATTGGGGGTAGGCGACGACGATGGCGGAGGCGGGGGTGGGGATATAGGGGCCGCCCGTCCCCAATCCAAAATCCCCAATCCACAATCCAAAATCGACGAGGGGTTGGGGATTGGGGGGTAGGAGACGACGACGGCGGAGGCGGGGACGGGGATATAGGGGCGGCCCGTCCCCAATCCAAAATCGACGACGGGGGGTTGGGGGTCAGGGGTTGGGAGGTAGGAGACGACGATGACGGGTCGGGGCGAGGAGCCGGGGACCGCGCTCCCGCAATCCAAAATCCAAAATCCAAAATCCAAAATCGACGCAGTCGAGGAGCCGTTTTCTTTAACCCTCATCGCCAGGGTGGTTGCCCAGATTTTCCCCACGGGGCCCGCGCCGGCGGTGGAGCGGGTGCGGGAAGGCGGGTCCACCTATGTATATCGGATTCACCACACAGACCAGCTGCTCTACTTGCGGGTGTTGCCCGAGTTGGGCCGCAGTTTTGCCCCGGAGCAACTCGCCCATCGCCTGCTCAGGCAGGACCAGATCGCCGTCCCGGCGGTGGTCTATTTTGCGCATTGCCAGGCGGACCTCGGGCGCTCGGTGATGGTAACCACCGCGATTCGGGGCGCGGCTATCGGCCACGCAACCAGCGCGCATGAGATAGGGGCGGTATTGCGCGCGGCCGGTCGGGACCTCGCCCGCATCCACCGCATCCCGGTCGCGGGGTTTGGCTGGATTTGCCGGGATCGCCCGGTAGTCACGCACCTGCAAGCCGAGTTCCCGACCTGTGGGGCGTTTATACGCGACCACTTCGACCCTTATCTGGAGCTATTGGCCCGCACCGCGGTGCTGAACCGTAGCGAAATCGCCGCAATGCGGGAGATCCGCGCCGCCGCGGCGCCGCTGCTCGACGTTGCCCAGGCATACCTGGTGCATGGCGATTTCGACGCTACCCATATTTACGCCCAGGAGGGGCAATACACTGGCATCATCGACTTTGGCGAGATTCGTGGCGCGGACCTCTGGTACGACCTGGGCCACTTCCAGCTTGAAAACAGCGCCCAGCTGCCGTATTTGCTCGAAGGCTACGCCGAGGTGCGCCCCCTGCCGCCTGATTATGCGCACAGAATGGGATTGTACAGCCTGCTGATCGCGATTCGCCGCCTGGGCCGCCGGGTAGAGAAAGCGCCATCCGGCGGGCCGCCGGAGCCGGATCTGGCACTGATCCGGCGGGTTCTGCGCGACCAGCGGGCTTGAACGGCGTGCGCGCCGGGCGTATAATGCGATGGTCAGACGAGGAGACAACGGGCGGCGACCAGCCCTCATCACCCGTTCGTGACGACCGCCAGCCCGCGGAGGCGGGCTTCGTCTTCGTAGCCGCGGCTTCAGCCGCCAGGCGTCCTGCCCGGCCCTATCCCACCGCCGAAAATGCGCCGCGCTTGCCGCTTCTGCGGGGATTCGCGGAATAAGAAAGCAAGGGCGGGGGCGCCGGCGAGGTTAGCGCCCACTCCCGCCGGCGTAGTTGAAGCGCACCCATAGGAGGCCACCCACACCCATGACTGCCGATCCCCAGATCTCGCTAAACGCCCGGACGCCGGCCGAGGCGGCCGGGCCGGCGTACTTCGCCGGCGACCGGGCCGCGGCGCTGGCCGCCCTGCGCACACCGGCGCTGGCCTGCATCCGCTGTGACCTGAAGCTCACGCGCACCCAGGTCGTGTTCGGCGTGGGCAACCCCGATGCGCAGCTGATCCTCTTCGGCGAAGCCCCCGGCGCGGATGAAGACGCCCGCGGCCTGCCCTTCCAGGGGCGCGCCGGCCAGGTGCTGAATGGGCTGCTGGCCGACGCGGGCATCCGGCGCGAGGAGATCTGGGTCAGCAACACGGTCAAGTGCCGGCCGACGAAAGTCGAGGGCAAACGGGTCTCCAACCGGCCGCCCCGGGTGGGCGAAGTCCGCGCCTGCGCTATCTGGCGCGAGGGCGAAATGGACCTGCTGAAACCGCCGCTGATCTGCTGCCTGGGCGCGACCGCCGCCGCCGCCATCCTCGGCCGCGAGGTGAAGATGACGAAGGAGCGCGGGGTCTGGTTCCCCAGCCCGGCCGGCGCCCAGGTCCTGATCACCTATCACCCCTCTTATGTCATGCGCCAGATCGGGCCCGACTATGATCGCATCCGTGGCGAGGCCCTGGTCGATCTGCAAAAGGTCGCCACCCGCTTGGCGGAGACGAAGTCCTGAGTGGAAAGTCCTGAGTTGAAAGTCTGATAGACTAATGGGAGACTACTTCCAATCCATCGTAGACAGGGATGTAGTGGTGGGCGAGGCCGAACGACTCGGGGCACGTATCCTTGCGGTGCTTGTGCAACACCAGATCGTTGAACAAATACCATCCGAGTGTGTGCTTGGTCGTGATGGCGGGGGCTATCGACCAGGACCCAATTTCGAGCACGCAATCGCCCCACCGGATGAAGGGGTCCGGAGTTTACGCACGAATGGCTTGCAGGTGATTATCGAAAGGACGGTCTTTGATTCGGGCCAGGGAGGTTTCCAATTAGTATGCGACCGCTGCCGGACAAAATTCCCGTACGATAGCGCAGATATGCCATGGAGCGCAGCCATTGGTACATGGTTCAGCCAGGAAGGCCAGGGCCTCCTCACTTGTTCACACTGCGGTTATACTAAAGCGATCACCGAATGGGCCTTTGACCTACCTTGGGGCTTCGGCAATCTCGGATTCAAGTTCTGGAATTGGCCACCCCTACGAGAAAGCTTCGTGGAGGAGGTCACACTTCTGCTGGGGCATCGAACAATCGTTGTCTACGGCAAACTCTAGCGCAGCCGCATGAGAGTAGCATAGCGTATGGGATCCTAGCTTGGCATCGCGCGAGCAACCACACCGTTCCCCTTTGGCGACGGGTAAAGAGGAGAAAGACATTGCCCCGGCACTCGGTGCCGGGGCAACATTTACCGCTGGCGGCGGCCCGCGCCCCGGGTCAACACCCGACGAGCGGCCGCGATTTGCCGCGCTGCATTCGCGCAATTTCCGGCTGCTCTGGGGCGGGCTGATCATCTCCAATGCCGGCTCCCAGATGCAGGCTGTGGCCCAGGGCTACCTGATTTATTATGTCCTGACCCACTCGACCTTTTGGCTCGGCATGGCCAGCCTGGCCTTCGCCCTGCCGATGACCCTCTTTCCGCTCTTCGGCGGAGCCATCGCCGACCGGGTCGACAAGCTCACGCTGCTCAAAATCACCCAGATCGGCCAGATGACCAGCGCGGGCGTGATCACCTGGGTGACCTTCACCAATCAGCTCAACGTCGGGTGGATCCTGGTCACCGCCTTTGCCGGGGCGACTTTCCTGGCCGCCGATAACCCCGCCCGCCAGGCTCTGCTGCCCGAGCTGGTGCCCCGGCAAGACCTGATCAGCGCGGCCGCGCTGAACGGCGCGTCCTA
>DATGEF010000897.1:0-14764 GCA_035310405.1 Chloroflexia bacterium
ACCCCGACAAAGCCCTGGGGCGCGCCGCGCTGGCCACCGCCCGGCCGGGCTGGTTCCCCCTGGGGGCACATGGGGCCGGCTGCTCGGCGACCGTCGGCAAGGGCCTGGGCTTGCCCGGCGGCGAGCCCGGCGGCCAGGGGGCCGCCTTCCGGCAGGTCGGCGCGACGCGCCTCGCCGTGTTCACGGTAGTCAACGCCGTCGGCGCCATCGTCGATCGCGCGGGCCAGGTCGTGCGCGGCAATCGCGACCCGGCCACGGGCACCCGCCGCCACCTGCGGCCCGGCCTCGAAGCCCGCCTGGCCGGCGGCGACGCGCCGCCCCGGCTGGGCGGCAACACCACCTTGACCGTCGCCGTCACCAATCAGCGGCTCGACCAGCGCGCCCTCCGCCAGTGGGGCCGCCAGGTCCACAGCTCCATGGCCCGGGCCATCCAGCCGTTCCACACCGCCGCCGACGGCGATATCCTCTACGCGGTCACCACGGAGGAAGTGGACAACCCCACCCTCGACGCCCTGGCCCTGGGCGTGCTGGCCTCGGAACTGGCCTGGGATGCCGTCTTACGCAGCGTCGATGCCCTCGGCGCACCTATGCCGCTGGGCCCAGGATGACGCGCGCGGCGTTCTGGTAGTACACCTGGGCCAGCACGTCGTCGGGGAGATGCAGGCCGTAGATCGCCCAGCGCCCCTGGCTCGGGACGGGGCTGGCGCTGTAGCTGAAATACTCGTCGTCGGTTTCGAGGAAGCGGTAGTAGAGCTGGTAACGGTCCAGCCGGGGGGGGGCGTCGAGACCGAACAGGATGCGGTCGGCGTAACGCAGAAAGAAGCGGCGCGCGGTGTAGGGTTGGCGGCCCAGCTCGGCCAGCCGCGCCGAAATATCCACGTAGAAGTTGGGACAGCGGTCCAGCAGCGCACCTACCCAGGCCAGGTTCTCGGCATAGCAGCCGGCATGCGCGCCGATGAAGGTGGTGGCCGGGTGCTGCGCGACCAGGCGGGCCAGCGCTTCGACGATGGAGAGGAAAGCCGGGTAGGGGGGGCTGGGGAAGTGCCAGTCGGGGTGGGCGGCCAGCTCCTCCCAGCGCTCGTTGGTCGCGTCCAGCGGCTGGAAGAAGGCGACCGGGTCGGCGACATGGATCATGACCGGCAGGCCCAGCTCGCCGGCCGTGGTCCACAATGGGGCGAGCCGCGGGTCGTCCACGGCCACCAGCGCGCCATGCTGGTCGCGCACCTGGAGGCCGAACGGTTTCCAGATCTTCAACCCCTGGGCCCCCCAGCGGGCCTGCACGCGTAGCCGCCCGGCCGCCCACTCGCCAAACCGGTCGCCGTGCTCCGCCCAGGCCGCCCAGTCGACACCGCCGAAGATGCGGAAGCGCTCCGGCGCTGCCGCCTTGAAGTGGTCGAGGTGCCGGCGCAGCAGATCCTCGCCCCAGCCGCCGTCCAGATCGACCAGCAGGCGCACCGCCGCCGCGTCCAGCACATCCAGCAACTCGGTCACCGGCCGGGCATCCCAGGCGCCGCCGAACTCCGGCCCCAGGTGGTTATGGGCATCGATCACCGGGGAGCGCGGCTGGAGCACCGGCGTCTCCGGCGTCACGAGCGCGGGCCGCGGGCGAAAGTCGGACAATAGCATTAGAAGGCTCCTTGGTTAGGGGTTAGGGGTTGGGGGTTAGGGGTTAGGGGTTATCCGTTTTACGCTCCCGTCGCATAGGCGATCGCCTGCTCCAGGGTCAGGGCCTGGCCGGCGGCCCAGGCGGCGGCAAAGGCGGGGGGGTCGAGGGCGGCGCGCCCCAGCGCCAGCGCCTGGTCGAGGGGCGCTTGGTCCTTCGGGGTCAGGTGCTGGTTCAGCGCGGCCAGCCCGGCGCGGGCGGCGCTCAGCAAGCGGACCGCCCGCGCCGGCTGCCCCTGCCCGGCCGCTACCTCGCCCAGCCCCGCCAGGCAGGCGACGAGCTCAATCTTATCGCCCAGCCGGGGGTCGCGCCCCAGGCCCTCCGCAAAATATTGCCGCGCCTGCTCTAACGCCCCCTGGTGCAGCGCCGTCTGTCCCAGGTTGTGCAGCGCCATCGTCACCTCGGTTTTGCCATTCAACGCGCGGAAGAGAGCCAGGCTCGCCCCGTAGTGCGCGGCGGCCTGCCCATAATCGCCCCGCAGGCGGGCTACGTCGCCCAGGCCGGTGAGTGCATCGGCCTGGGTCTGTTGGTCGCCCAATTCCTGGGCCAGCCGCAACGCTTCTGCATGGTAGAGGGCCGCCTGGTCGGGGTCGGCGTGCCAGGCGGCAACCGCGCCGAGGTAGTAGTAGCAAATACCAAGCCCGCGCTGGTTGCCCAGCTCACGCCAGAGAGCCAGGGCTTCCGCGCCCGCGGCGGCGGCGGCCGGAAAGTCGCGACGCAAGCCCTGCACCCAGAGCAGGCGGGTGAGGACCCGCCCACAGCCGGCTTTATCGCCCAGTTCGCGATAGAGGACCAGGCTCTGTTCGAGCCAGGCCAGCGCCCCGGCCAGATCGCTATCCATGCTGGCGAGCAAGCCCGCCGCGTAGAGGACTTTGGCCCGCACGCCGGCCGGCAGGGGAGGGTCGGCGGTCGGGGCCAGGGCCAGCGCGGCCGCCACCCAGTGGCGCCCTTCGCTGACGTGACTGCTCAGGCGCCAGAACCAGGCTAAAGCGCCGCTCAAGCGGCAGGCCGTCTCGGCGGCGGCGCGCCGTACCGCCCAGGCCAGGGCGGCGCGCAGGTTATCGTGCTCCAGGGCCAGCCGGGCCAGCCCGCTCTCGGGATGCGCGCTACGTAGCTCCGGCTCGACCTGCTCGGCCAGGGCCAGGTAGTAAGCGGCGTGGCGCGCCTGCCGGGCCTCCGCCTCGCCGGTCTCTTCCAGGCGCTCCCAGGCATACTCGCGGATCGTCCCCAGCATCCCGAAGCGCGATTCGTCGCGCTCCTCGCGCCGCAGGAGGCTTTTATCGATCAGCCCGGTCAGCTGCGCCACCATCTCGCCACTCGTGTGCTGCTGGCCGTTACAGACGGCGGCCACTGCATCCAGCGTCGCCGCGCCGACGAACACCCCCAACCGCGCAAACAGCGCCTGCTCCGCGGGGGCCAGCAAGTTGTAGCTCCAGCCAATGGCCCCACGCAAAGTATGCTGGCGCGCCGGGCCGTACGCCGCCCCCCGGGTCAACGTCCCCAGCGTCCCGGGCCCGGTGCTCCCCCGCAGCCGCTGCAGCAAGTCCGCGGGTGAGAATTCTTTGCTGCGCGCCGCGGCCAGCTCGATCGCCAGCGGCAAGCCATCCAGGTGCGCACAGATCGCCGCGACCGGCGGCGCATTATGCGCCGTCAAGGCAAACCCCGGCTGGACGTCCTGCGCGCGCGCCGTGAAGAGGGCGATGGCCTCGACCTGGACGAGGGTCGCCAGCGGCGGCAGGTGGTCGAGGTCCGGCAGGTCCAGCGGCGGCACGGGGAAGGGCGTCTCGGCGGCGAAGTGGTGGGCGGCGCGGCTGGTCACCAGCAGCTTCAGCCCCGGCGCGGCGGCGAGCAAAGATTCTACCATAGGCGCCGCGGCGGCCACCTGTTCAAAATTGTCCAGCAACAAGAGCAGGTGCTGGTCCCGCAACTCCTCCTGGAGCAGATCCAGGAGCGGGCGGCCCGCGCTCTCCTTAATGCCGAGAGTCTGGGCAATGGTCGTCGGGACGAGCGCGGCGTCGGCAATCGTCCCGAGCGGCACGAACCAGGCGCCATCGGGCACGTCGGCCAGGAGGTCGGCGGCAATCTGGAGGGCGAGGCGCGTCTTGCCGGTACCGGAGGGCCCGGTGAGAATCAGCAGACGCACGGCGGGCTGCCGCAGGAGGCGGGCCGCAGCGGCCAGTTGCGGTTCGCGGCCGATGAGCGGATAGGGCTGGGACGTGAGGTTGTTGGGCAGCTGGTCGAGCGTGCGCGGCGGGGGAAAGCTGGCCGGGTGGGCGGGGTGGCGCACCTGGAACAGGCGCGCCCGCGGTAAGAGGTCTTTGAGCCGGTGCTCGCCGAGATCCTGCAGCACGACGCCCGGCGGCGCGGCGGGCGCCAGGGCGGCCGCCGCGGTCGCGGAGAGGAGAATCTGGCCGGGGTGCGCGGCGGTGAGCAGGCCGCTCAGGTGGACGACGGTCGGACCGCCGTAGGTGCCCGCCCGTTCCAGCAGCGGGCCGCTATGCAGGGCCAGCGGCGCGGCAAGGGACGGGTCCGGCTGCGCTGCGCAGTGGTCCACGAAGGCCAGCGCGGCGGTCAGGGCGGGGCCCGCCGTGGGAAAGGCGCTACCCAGGGCCCCGTCCAAGGTCGCAAAAGCGGTGCCGCCGTGGGCGAGCGCGATCTGCTGAAACAAGGCGGCATCGCGCGCCCGGCTCTCCGCCTGCCCCGGGGGCGGCGGCGCATCCAGGCGGGTACGGTCGCGGAGATCGCAGCCAAGCAGTGTCACCGTATGGCTAGGCGGATTTGGCATACCTCTCCCCCTTGCGCTATCGCTACACGCTCCAGGACACGCCCGATGCTTATCGATATAGGCGACTCTGGCGCTTATTATATCATCTAGCGGAGGCCAGGTGTTAACGACGGCGCTTGACAGCCCTCCGCCGCCCCGCGTATACTCTACTATGAAGTTTTGCGCCCCGCGGCATCCCTCTAAGATCCCGGGCGCATCGCCACCCATTATGGGCCTTTTAGATCAACGCTGATCGCTGACTGCTGACTGCTTAAACACCAAACCACGAGCAAGACACAAAGGAGTGTTGGATGGATTTCTTGTTGACCGAGGAGAACCGATCGGTCCAGAAGCTGACTTTTGACTTCGCGCAGAAGGAGATTGTGCCTTTCGCGCGCGAGCACGACGAAAATCACACGATCAACTGGAGCGTCATCAAGCGCATGGGGGAGCTCGGCCTGCTGGGCGGCCCCATCCCCGAAGAATACGGCGGCGCCGGGCTTGACTATCTCAGCTTCGGCCTGATCTGCGAAGAGATCGAGCGCGCCGAGACCGCTTTCCGCGTCCTGCAGAGCGTCCATGTCGGCCTGAACAGCCTGAGCCTCTTGCAGTGGGGCAACGAGGAGCAGAAGCAGCAGTACCTCAAGCCGCAGGCCCGCGGCGAGAAGTTGGCCACCTTTGGCCTCACCGAGCCGGGCTGCGGCTCCGACGTCGGCAATATCCAGACGACGGCCGTCCGCAAGGGCGATCACTATATCCTCAACGGCTCGAAGCTCTGGATCTCCCTGGCCGATGTGGCCGACCACTTCCTGGTCGTCGCCAGCACCGACAAGAGCAAGAAGCATCACGGCCTCAGCGCCTTCATCGTCGAGCGCGGCTTCGAGGGCTTCAGCACCGGCACGATTCAGGGCAAGCTGGGCGTGCGCGCCGGCAACACGGGCGAGCTGATCTTCAAGGACGTGCCCGTGCCGGTCGCGAACCGGGTGGGCGAAGAGGGCGAAGGCTTCCAGATCGCCATGAGCGCGCTCGACTGGGGCCGCTTCACGGTCGCCACCGGCGCCGTCGGCCTGGCCCAGGCCTGCCTCGACGCCAGCCAGAAGTATTGCCACGAGCGCCAGGCCTTCGACCGCGAGATCGGGCGCTTCCAGCTCGTCCAGCAGATGCTGGCCAAAATGGTGCTGGGCATCGAGACCTCCCGCCTGCTCTGCTACCGGGTCGGCTGGATGAAGAACTACGGCATGTACACGACCCGCGAGACCAGTCTCGCCAAGTGGCACGCCTGCAACGTGGCCTTCGAGAGCGCCAACGATGCCATCGAGGTGCATGGCGCGTACGGCTACTCGAACGAATACCCGGTCGAGCGCTACCTGCGCAACAGCCGCGGCGCGGTCCTCTACGAAGGCACGCGCGAGATCCACACGGTCATGCAGGGCGAATTCGCCCTTGGCTATCGGGAGCAATTTGCCTACCGCTGCCCGCCGCCACCCGCCCCCGGCTTCGAGCGCAAGAACGTCGCCGACCCGGTCACCGCCCTGCGGTTCCCAGCCTGACGCGGGGACGGATCGGGGTCAGGGATCACGTCGTTAATCCCGACCCCTGACCCCCGACCCCTGACCCCTGGTTACTAGAGAAAGGAGCCAATCAATGGCGATTGATAAGGACAGTCCGGTCATCCTCGGCGCGGTGCGCACGCCCTTCGGCAAATTCGGCGGCAGCCTGATGTCGCTGACCGCCGTCGAGCTCGGCGCCTGCGTCATGGGCGAGGCGATCCGGCGATCCGATGTGCCCAAAGAAGACATTACCCACAACATCATGGGCTGCGTGGTGCAGGCTGGCCTCGGCCAGGTCCCTTCCCGCCAGGCGGCCTTCCAGGCCGGCCTGGGCCGGGAAGTCACGTCCGACACGATTAATCGCGTCTGCGCGAGCGGGATGCGCGCCGTCACACTGGCGGGCGACCTAGTGCGCCTCAACCGCCACCAGGTCATCCTGGCCGGCGGCATGGAGAGCATGAGCAATGTGCCCTATTACCTCAAGGGCGCCCGCTGGGGCCTGCGCATGGGCAACGGCGAGCTGATCGACGGCGTGGTCTACGACGGCCTGACCGACCCGCTGCTGCACGTCCATATGGGCGAGCATGGCTCGTCCGTCGCCGCCGAGGAGCACGTCGGGCGCGAGGAGCAGGACGCCTGGGCGCTGCGCAGCCACCAGCGGGCGGCCGCCGGCCAGGAGAAAGGCCGGTTCGCCGACGAGATCGTCCCGGTACAGATCCCGCAAAAGAAGGGCGAACCGCTCGTCGTCGACCAGGACGAAGCGGTGCGGCGGGATACCACGCTGGAAGCCCTGGCTCGGCTCAAGCCCGTCTTCGGCGCCGGCGGCACGGTCACCGCCGGCAACGCGCCCGGCCTCAACGACGGCGCGGGCGCCATGATCGTCGCCTCAGCGGCCTATGCCAAGGCCCACGGCCTCAAGCCCCTGGCCCGCATCCTCGGCTACGGCGAAGCGGCCTGGGATACCCCCTACCTGGCCTATACCCCGGCTATGGCCGCCCACAAGGCCCTGCAAAGCCTCGGCCTCACCGCCCAGGACGTGGACCTGGTGGAGATCAACGAAGCCTTCGCCAGTGTGGCGATCATCAGCGCCCGCCGGCTGGGCGTCGATCCCGCGATCGTCAACGTGAACGGCGGCGCTGTCGCCATGGGCCACCCCATCGGCGCCAGCGGCGCCCGCATCCTGATGACGCTGATCTACGAACTGCGCCGCCGCGGCGGCGGCATCGGCGTCGCCGCCATCTGCTCCGGCACCGCCCAGGGCGATGCCGTGGTCGTGCAGGTCGATTAGAAAACAGTAGGCAGTAGGCAGTAAGCAGTAGGCAGGGAGACGAGTAGGCAGTCGGCAGTGGCAAGGGATCGGGGTACTGCCGACTGCCTATTGCCTACTGACGACTTCGCCCCCACTCGTTACTACTCGCTGGGGCCAGTTTTGGACCAGGATCGTGAGGCCCCAGATCAGGCTGAGGGCGAGGCCGAGGAGCACAAAGAGCGGCACGACTGCGAGCGGGGGCACGGCCAGGCCGAGAATCGCCTGGAGGATCAGCTCCAAGATCGCGCCGCAAATCGCGCCGAGCAGGCCGCCGAGCCCGGCGATGATGGCCAGCGAGGCGGTCGAGAGCGCCAGGCGCCCCAGGATCTGCTTCCAGTAGCTCATCAGGTCTCCTTCCGGTAGCCCGCGCGCTACCGCTCATAACTGAGCCGATACGCAGACTCACGCCCGTACGGTTAAAGCAAAGATCATGCCAGATACCACTGCCGGCGATCCCTGTTGGGAGCCGCCCCCCGCCCCCCTCTATACCGGCATTGCCGAGTTTAACCGGGGTGCCTACTTCGAGTGCCATGAGACGCTGGAAGCGATCTGGATGCGCGAGCCGGGCCCGATTCGACGGCTCTATCAGGGGATCTTGCAGGTGGGCGTGGGCTTCTATCACCTGCGCAACGGGAACTACCGGGGCACCCTCAACTTGCTCGGCTCGGCCGTCGGCTACCTGGCGGATTTCGCCCCCGCCTGCCTGGGCGTCGACGTCGCCCGCCTGATCGCCGAGGCCACCCAGGTACGGGCGGCGGTCGTCGCGCTCGGCCCCGCCCAGGTGCGCGCCTTCGACCTGGCGACCCTGCCCCAGGTGCATTATGATCCGCAGGTGGCCGCCCAGGCCGTGGCCATCCCGGCCCCCGTGGCCGGCGAGGTCCCCGATCCCGGCCATTGGTAGCATAGCCGCGCCCCCGCGCCGAGCCGATTGGCAAGCCGGGCAGGAATTTGCTATGATGGCAGCATGTTCGCGCCTGCCCGTCGCCTGACCCCCGCCGATAGCCCCGCGCTCGATGCGCTCCTGGCGACCACGCCGCTGCCCGGCGTCTATGCCCGCAGCCATCTGCGCGCCCATGGGCTGGGGGCCGGCGGTGTTCAGGCGTATGGTTGCCCGGCGGACACTGGCCCGGGCCGGGGGGTACAGGCGGCGGTCGTGGCCTACGAGGGGATCGCCTGGGCCGTCTGGGAAAGCGCCGATCAGGCCGCCGCCCTCGCCCAAAGCCTGGCCGGTCTCGGCGTCGACTTGCTCAGCGGCCCGCGGGCGCTCGTCGAGCCGTTCCGCGCCCAGCTGCCGCCGGCCGCCGTCGGCGAAGGCGAATATTGCCCGTTCCAGGTGCTGCGGCCGGCCGATCTCCAGGCCCCGGGCGCCGGCCCCCCCGCCCGCCGCGCGACCCTGGCCGATATGGAGCCGTTGATCGATTTCTACAGCCGGGGCTTCTATAGCCTGGCCCAGCTGCCCACCCGCGACGCCTGGCGCGCCCGGCTCACCGAACAACTGGCCCACCGCACCCTCTTCCTGGTGGAACAGGACCGGATGGTCGTCGCCGCCGCGCTCAGTAGCGCCGAAACACCCGACGCCGCCATGATCGGCGGCGTCGCGACTGTGACCGCCTACCGCAACCGGGGCCTCTCCGGCCGCTGCGTCCACGCCCTCTGCACCGCCCTCTTCGCCGCCGGGATCGGCCAGATCGGCCTGTTCTATCTGCCCACCAACATCGCCGCGGCGCGGGTCTACGACAAACTCGGCTTCCACCTTGCGGGCGAGTGGTGGCTGCAACGCCTGGGTCCCTTTTAAGACCGGGGCCGCCGAGGGGGCCAGGGTGGATGGGGCAAGAAAGGATGGAGAAAGGATGACGGAACGCATGCCGAAAATCACCTTTCTGGGCGCCGGTAGCACGGTCTTCGCCCGGAATCTCCTCGGCGATATCTTCAGCTTCCCCGAGCTCGCCGGGGCGACGATCAGTCTGTTTGATATCGACGCCGAACGTCTACACACCACCGCGTTGGTGGCGGCGCGCCTGGCGGCGCGCCTGGGTATCCAACCCACAATCGAGGCCACCACCGACCGCCGCCGGGCGCTGGATGGCGCCGACTACGCGATCAGTATGTTCCAGGTGGGCGGCTATAAGCCGGGCACCGTGCTGGATTTTGAAATCCCGAAAAAGTACGGCCTGCGCCAGACCATTGCTGATACCCTCGGCATCGGCGGCATCATGCGCGGCTTGCGTACTATCCCGGTCTTGCTGGCCATGTGCCGCGATATGGAGGAGCTCTGCCCGAACATCACCTTCTTGAATTATGTCAATCCCATGGCGATCAACTGCTGGGCCGCCGCCCGCGCGACCCGCATCCGCACGGTCGGGCTCTGCCATAGCGTGCAGGGGACGGCGCAACAACTGGCGCGTAACATCGACGTGCCCTATGCGGAAATCAACTACCTCTGCGCCGGCATCAACCATATGGCTTTTTACCTGCGCTTTGAACGCGACGGCGTCGACCTCTATCCCCGCATCCGCCAGGTGATCGCCGCGGGGCGGGTGCCGCGCCAGAACCAGGTGCGCTACGAGATACTCACCCGGCTGGGCTATTTCGTGACCGAGTCGAGCGAGCACTTCAGCGAATACGTGCCCTGGTTCATCAAGCGCGGCCGCCACGACCTGATCCGCCGCTACCACATCCCCCTGGACGAATACATCACGCGCTGTGAGGACCAGATCGCCGAGTGGAACGCCCTCGGCCCGGTGTTGGAGGACCCCGACCCAGCCGCCCTGGGCCGTTATGAGCAGCAGCGCCGCGCCGCCCGGCTCAAGAAACTCGCCCGCCAGGACCCGCAGGAGGCCGCGCAAATACGTGTGGCCCTGGAGGCGGCCCACCGCCCGGAGGCGGTGGGCCACTCAGGCGAGTATGGCTCGCTCATCATCCACTCCCTGGTGACCGGCCAGCCCCGCGTGATTTACGGCAATGTGCCCAATACGGGCCTGATCGACAACTTGCCCGCGGGCTGTTGCGTCGAGGTCCCGTGCCTGGTCGACCGCAATGGCATCCAGCCGACGCGGATCGGCGCCCTCCCGCCGCAGCTGGCGGCCTTGATGCAGACGAACATCAATGTGCAGGGCTTGACTGTGGAGGCCGCACTGACGGGGAAACGGGAGCACATCTATCATGCCGCGATGCTGGACCCGCATACGGCTGCCGAGCTCGATCTCGATCAGATCTGGGCCCTGGTCGACGAGCTCCTCGCCGCGCACGCCGCCTGGCTGCCGCCGTACCGCTGACCCCTGCCCCGCGTCCGGCTAGCGCAAGATGTAGTACGTGCCCCGATTCGACCCGATCTTCATCAGGTAGCCGCGCTCGACCAGGTCGGCGAGGTCGAGGCGGGCGGCTTCGTCGCTGAGGTCGCCGTGCAGGTCGCGGTACTCGCGGTTGGTCAGGCGCCCTGCTTGCTGCGCATGCTCCAGCCCGGCGGCTTGCCGCGGGCTGAGGCCCGCGCGTAGCCAGGCCGCGCTCCGCTGGCGGGCAGCAGCGGCCGCGTCCTCGGGCAGCGGCGCAGCCAGGGGGGTCGCCACCGGCGGGGGGGCCGGCGCGTGGACGCCCAGAGTGTCCGGCGGTAAGTCGAGGGCGCGGGCCGGCAGGCGCACCAGGAAGGTCGTCCGGTCGTTCAGGAAGATCGGGGCGCCGGACCCCAACTCGGCCAGGGCGCGCTTGATGCGCCGGATGCCCGTGCCCATCTCCTCGACCAACCGCAGCAGGTACATCGCCTGCGCCAGGCGCGGGTTGCGCGAATAACGACGCAACTCCAGGGTGTCAAGCGTCACCGGGCCGGCCAGCCCGCCCGGGCTTTCGATCTCCAGCCGGTCGTCGAACAGGCGCACCTGGACTTTCTGGCCGCTGAGGCTGTAGTCGCGGTGCGCCACGGCGTTCGTGACCGCCTCGCGCACCGCCTGGATCGGATATTCGGGCACGTCGCGGCGGTAAATGCCCTCGATCGCGCCCCCGACCCGCATGTTGCGTGTCACGAACTGGGTCACCGCCTCGATTAAGGGGCCGACTGCCCCCCCGATCTCGGCGCGGTCGACAATCAGGCCGGCGACGTCGGTGCCGCGAAAGCGCGCCGCTTTCACCTGGACTTGCGGCAGCAGGTGGTGGGGCGCCCGGCCGAAGAGGAGCAGCCCGGCCACCGTGGGGTGCCAATCTGCCCCCGCGGCCTGGCCGAGCCCGAGCGCCGTGAGCCGGCGCTCGGGGCCGCCGTCCGCCGCGCCGGGCTCGGCCGGCGAGCGCCCGGCTTCCGCATCCAGGGCCCGCAGGTAGGCGCGGACCGCCTCCAGGTCGAGATCGGCCGGGCTGGCCGCGCGCAAGGGGGTCGACTCGTAGTCGCTTGTTTCGTCGCCTATGGTAGGGCCGGCAGATGATCGCGGCATGGAGCAGGCAGCCTCCGGGTCAGGGCGAACCAGCAGGCACAGCGTCGGGCCATGGCCGCTATTATAGCACATCCCATCCGTTGCCGCCGGGATTTACCAGACTCAGGGTATCAGCCGCCAGCTCTGTTGCCGCCGGGATTTACCAGACCCAGGGTATCAGCCGCCAGCTCTGTTGCATATAGGTCGCATACGCGCCATCCCACGCGGCGAGTAAGGCCCGCTCTTCGACCTGCATGCGGTAGAGGTATGCCGGCGCCGGGATCGCCAGCAAGAGGACCGTCCCCACGCCCGTGCCGAGGGCCAGGCCGAACCCGGCCAGGGTCAAGAGGGTGCCGGTATACGAGGGATGGCGCAGCAGGCGGTAGGGCCCGTGCCGGATCACCCCCTGCCCAACCTGGGTGCGTACCGTGGCCGTGAAAAAGCGGCCCAGGGTCGCCAGCGCCCAGAGACGGAAGACGATCCCCCCGGCCATCAGGCCCAGGCCCAGCCAGCGCCCGCCGCTGCCCGGCATAGCGCCCCAGCCCAGCAGCGCACTCAACAGCCCCAGGTTACTGGCCAGGCCGACCGAGGCGATAATCGCCAGCGCCGATGCCCGATCCCCCGGCGCCACCAGATGTACCCCCTCCCGCGCCAGCAGCCCCAGCTCCACCCCGATCCACACCACGCTGAGCCCCAGAAACACCGCGCGCAGCCCGGGCGTCGCGAATCCCAGAGCCGCCAGCACATCCATCCCCGTCAACCCCGACCCCCGCTACCGGATTTTGGATTTTGGATTTTGGATTTTGGATTGGGAGACGAGGAACCGGTGGCTGGTGCCCGGTAACCACTTGTCCACCAATTCAAAACTCAAAACTCAAAACTCAAAACTCGTCCCAGCCCCCCCGTCACGGCGCACAGCCGCGCAGCTGCAAGGCCCAGACGCCGAGCAGGCCCAGCTGGAACTCGTTGGCGGTGTGGGCGTACTCGGGGTGCCACTCGAAGCGCGCCCGCTCGAAATATTGCACCGTATAGAAGTTGCCATTGGTCGGGCTGCGCTCCAGAAGTTCCTGCGAGATGGGGTAGCCGAACTGCGCCAGCCCCCCTTTGGCGGTCCAGAATTGGTAGAAGCCGCCCCCCAGGCTGTGCCCCGTCTCGGCGAAGAAGCGCTGGCCCGCCGTGTTCGGGAAAGGCTCACTCAGCGTAAATTGCCGGTGCGCGGTGTACTGCAAGCCGAGCAGGCCCATCTCCACCAGGTAGCGCGTGCCCGCGTTCTCCGGGTGGAGCTCGAAGCGGTTGCGCTCGAAGTATTGCACCGTATAGACCTTGCCGTCGGTCGCGCTCGCTTCCTTAAACTCCTCCGTCAAGGGGTAGCCGTACAGCGCCAGCCCGCCATGGCTCTGCCAGTACTGCAAGAAGGCGCCGCCCAGGCTATGCCCCGTCTGGGGAAAGTAGACCCGCTCGCGCGTGTTCGGAAAGCCGGTCACCGGCGTGCAGGGGTTGCGGATGCCGCTGATGCTCTGCCAGATGCCGGGATCTTCCTGGCCGAGCCGCCAGATCGCAAAGCCCGGGAAATTGTGTTGCTGCACCAGCCCGGCTTTGGCCTCGAAGCTTTGCTTGTTCTCGTACCAGATCTCGTGGCGCTCGTTGTTCTGGATGTAGACGAGCGACGGCGATTGATTTGTGTAATCATAGGCAAAGCCGTCGCCGTTATTGTACGCGGCCGCGATACTTTGCGTCTCGTTCCAGGTCCGCGGCTGGGCCGGTTGCCGGGGGTAATAGGAGGTGTTCCAATCATAGCCATAGACCCCGATGCCCCAGATGATCTTGTCGCTGCCGAGCGTGCTCGCCGCGTAGTTCGCCACGTCGTTCAGCCAGGGAAACGGCGCGATCGGCCCGGCATCGCCGGTCGCATAATGCTGGTCATAGGCCATGACGAGGAAGTAGTCCGCCCAGGGGCGCAAATCGCGATAGTTAAAGGGCCCGGCCCAGCCGGTCGCCACGTCGGCCGTTTTCGCCGGCAGAGTCATCGCCACGAGCTTATTGTTGGCCTTGAAGTCCCGATAAAGGAACTCCATAAACGCCGTCACCAGCGGCTGATCGCTCGCGGTGATCGCCTCAAAGTCGATCGTGATGCCGTCATAGCCGTTCTGCAAGACGAGGTTCCGCAGCTGCGCGATGACGGCGTTGCGCTTGACTGGGTCGAGCAACACGCTGTGGAAGTTCTGGTAGCCGTTGCGGTTCTTGACCAGGGGCAGGTTCTTGATCCCTTTGGCCCGCAACAGGTCGTTCACCACCCCCTGCGCGGTGCCGCTGACCACGCCGTTGCCGTCGACGTTGTAAAACCAGGACGAGACATAGTTCAGCTGATCGGCGTGCGCCTGCAGCGATTCCAGCGAGTTCGGGTTATAGGTGACGTAAAAGCCCCAGCGGATGCCCACGGCCGCTTGCGCGGGCGTGGGGGACGGGAAAGGAGCCGGCATCAGCAGGCTCAGCAGCAGCAGGCTCAGCCCGACCCCCCGCCAACGACACGCTACCTGCGGCGCGCCCCCCCGGGACCCGCGCGCCCTCCCCATCCCTCGTATGTCCAATCGCATTGCCCATCCTCCCTGACGAAACTTCTTAGCCGCATTATAGCGCAGCTTTGCAAGTTATGTCAATATGCGAACCGGAAACAACGGCCCCTTGTACTATTCTTGGCACGGGCGCTCACCCGGCGGATGCCGCAGCACCGGCGTAACATCCCGCCCCCGGCCGCCACTTTGTGGAACTTTGGTTGCCTCTATACCGTCTCAGGTCAAAAGGGTGTATAATGGCATCAGGTTAGCCCCTGCTGAGGGACGTGTGCCTGTTGCGGACCAGGTACCATGAGCCGACCATTACTTGATTGCGCCGGAGCCGGCCCCCTGGGCCGCCCCGATCCGGCCCCAGTAGCTATGTTGGAGCTCTGCAGCTTAGGAGTCGACGGGTCTGCAGAAAGATTCGTGTATGTATATGCACAATACGGAGCCGCTTGCCTGGACTGCTTTCTCGACGCTGCGTCGTGTGCAGGTACTTGCCCTGGGCTACGACCGCAAACCGCAT
>DATGEF010000898.1:0-10257 GCA_035310405.1 Chloroflexia bacterium
ACCGCGGCGCACTACTATCTCCTCCAACTAACCCCCAAAGGGTATGACACCTTTGTAAAAGATAGCGAAAACTTTTTCAAACAGTTATTTGGCCCCGGTTGCGTTTGCGCCGTTCACTGGCGAGCCCCAGGGTAATCAGTAGCATAATTCCGCCGACCATACCCCACAGCCACGCGCCCGCGGCTTGCTCCGGCGCCCGGAACGCCGGATAACCGGGCGCGATCAACACGCGCCCCTCATCGCCGCGTAAGAGGGTCACCTCGCCATCCCAGTATTCGGCCTGCATCGTCATGCCCGGCGTGAGATGCACGACCAGATCTTGGCGGCGCTGCGCCAACTCGGTCGCGCTACACTGACACAGGTCCCGGCCCCGGTCGATCAGTTCCTGGGTCCCCCGGTCGGCGATCCGCACCGTGACGCTATATTGCGGCCCGGATTTGGCCGGGGTCTGCTGGATGGCGACGATCGTGGCCGGCTGCAGCGCGCGACAGTTCGGCCCCCCCGCAGGGCCACAGATAGGCGCCGTCGGGTAGCGGGCGGCATGGGCACTAATTTGTCCCTGGAGCCACCCATCGCGCCCGGCCATGCCCAGAAACAGCACGCTGATGACGCCGGGCACCAGCACCCACGCCCGACCCAGCGTGCCCCTGGCGCGAAAGATCACGTCTTCCGCGACCGGCCGCAGGCTGGTCGCCAGCAGGACGCGGTCCCGGGCCGGATCCACCAGCACCCCCAGGTGCCGCCCGCGGGCCAGCCGGCGGGCCCAGACACGATCGACCAGGAAGCTTTCTTCAAACACGCGGCCGGGCCCCGCCACCCGCCACCGCCCCACGGCCCGCCCATTCTCCCACACATCCAAGATCATGGGATCGTAGCTGCCGCCGGTCCGCCGGATGGGCCGCTGGCCGGGGACCGGGGGGGTGTTGAAGCGGGCGTCGGGGCCGTAGGCTACGCTCAGGATGGTCGCCTCGGCGTAGATCCCGGTACGCAGCGCGGTCGCGACCCGCCGGGCCAAGGCCAACGGCATCAGCAAGAGCCCCAGCGCGATCGCCAGCCCGAGGCCCCCCGCGATGACCCAATCCCCCAGGACATGCTGCGATCCGATCGCGGCCAGTTGGCGGACGAGCAATAGCGTGCCCACCAGGAGCAACCCCCCGATGATCAGGACGCCGATCGACGCGTCTAAGCCGAGAATGACGCGCCAGAGCGCCCCGGCGGGCACGACCCGCGGTGGCTGCGGCTGCTGCGCGAGGATCCGCTCCAGGTGTGCACCGAGCGGGTCGTCCCACGCGGCGGCCGCGGCCGCCGGCGCGCCGGGATCGTGCCGGGCCGGTATAGGGGCCCGCGGGAGGGGTGCGCCGGCCCCCGCTTCCGCGGGGGGGGCGGGCGCCAGCAGGCCCAGGCCACACCAGGCGATGGGGCGCCGGCAGGAGGCCAGCACCTCGATACGCGCGCCGGGCGTGAGTTGCGCCGCCAGGGGGGGGCCCACCACCAGCGTATCGACGAAGCGGCCCAGGTCCGGTGATTCGACCGCAATCTGCAACAGGGCTTCGCTGATCGGCGTCGGGGGGTCGGTCGGGGGGGCCGCGCTGTTGCGGGTCAAGATCGCCAGCACGGTGGCCGGCACCCGGCGCCCGGTCCGCCGCATAGTGGCCAGTTGCACCATCGGCGCCAGCGGCAGCCAGGCAAAGACGGCGATCAGCAGGATTCCACCGGCGCCCATAAAGAGATCCATCTCGCTCAGGGCACTGCCGGCGAGGAGGGGAGTCAGGATCTGGATCAGCACGACACAGAAGAAGCCCAAGGGCAATAGCGCCCACCAGTAGGCACGCGCCGCCAGCCACAGCAGCGGCCCGAGGGGGGCCGGGCGCGGCGGCTCCGGCTGGGCGGTGATCCCCTGCATGAGGTAATCCGCTACGGGATCGCTGGGCAGCGCCGTAGCGGGGGGAATAGTGGGTTGCATGCCGGCCCTCCTCGCAACTGATCCATCACCGTACCCTCCTAAGACCCCCCGTCGATGAAGCCGCGTTGCGCGGGGCGGTTCTGCTGTCCAGTATACCTCCCCGGGCATAAGAAGCGGATAAAGATCCACGCGATCGGTATAAGAGAAAGATAAGCCTGGGGTTGCATTGTCGCCCGGGAGTGCCCTGTGCTACAATGGATCACACCCGCGCCGCGACCCCTTGTTGTACGGAGGACGGTTCCACCGATGCCTACTCGCCGCGCCCTCGTCATTGGCTGCACCTACCACGACTGGGCCGCCGGCGCCGACCCGCCGGCGCCCGCCCCCGCCGGGCGGACCCCGCCCGTGCTCGCCCAGGCCGAGGCCCAGGCGGTCGCCGCCGCGCTGGAGGCCGCCGGCTACAGCGTCACGGCCCTCCTCGGCCCCGCCGTCACGCGCGCGGCCATTCTCGACGCGTTGCGCGCCCAGGCCCCCGCCGCCGCCGCTGAGGACCTGGTCCTGATCTGCTTCGCCGGCCCCGGTCAGATCGCCTCCGCCGCCCCCGCCGATCTGCGGCCCGCCGCGGCCGACCCGGCGCCCCCCACCGCGCCGACCGCCCAGCAGACGCGCTGGCGGAACCGCCCCGCCCGGCGCGGGGGCATAATCCTGACGGCGGGGTTGGTCCTGGTGCTAGCCGGGCTGGTGCTGTTCGCCCTGGGCCAGGCGGCCGCGGCCACGCAGCAGCGCACCGCGGCCGGGCAAGCCGCCGCGGCCGCGCAGGCCGGGCAACGGATCGCCCAGGCGCAGGCCCTGGCCGCCAATGCCGTGACCCAATTGGACCGCGATCCGGAGTTGAGCATCCTGCTCGCCATGCAGGCCATCTCGACCACACGGGAGCGGGGGGAACCGGTCGTGCCCCAGGCCGAGGATGCCTTGCACTTCGCGCTATCCAAATTACTCCGGCGCGCCACCCTGCGCGGCCACACGGCCGAGGTCTTCAGCGCGATGTGGAGCCCGGACGGCCAGCATATCGTCACCGCCAGTGAGGATGGCACGGCGCAAGTCTGGGACGCGGCCACGGGCCGCGCGCGCGCCACCCTGCGCGGCCACACGGGTCGAGTGGCGAGCGCGGCGTGGAGCCCGGACGGCCAGCGCATCGTCACCGCCAGTTGGGATCAGACGGCGCGGGTCTGGGATGCGGCGACAGGGACCGAGCGCGCCACCCTGCGCGGCCATGCCGCCGCGGTGCTCAGCGCGGCCTGGAGCCCGGACGGCCAATACATCGTCACCACCAGCAGCGATGGCACGGCGCGGGTCTGGGACGCGGCGACGGGCAGCGCGCGCGCCATCCTGCGCGGCCACACCGATGCCGTGACCAGCGCGGCCTGGAGCCCCGACGGCCAGCGCCTGGTCACCGCCAGCGCCGATGGCACGGCGCGGGTCTGGGACGCGGCGACGGGCGCGGAGCGCGCCACTCTGCACGACGGCCCTGCCGCGGTGCTCAGCGGGGCCTGGAGCCCGGACGGACGCCAGATCGTCACCGCCAGCTTCGATCACACGGCGCAGGTCTGGGACGCGGCGACGGGCGCCGTGCGCGCCACCCTGCGCGGCCACACCTCCTATGTGGTGAGCGCGGCGTGGAGCCCGGACGGCCGCCAACTGGTCACCGCCAGCAATGATGGGACGGCGCGGGTCTGGGATGCGGCGACGGGGGCGGCGCGCGCCACCCTGCACGGCCACACCGCCCAGGTGAACAGCGCGGCGTGGAGTCCGGACGGCACGCGCCTGGTCACCGCCGGCGCCGATGGCACAGCGCTGGTGTGGGACGCGGCGACGGGGGCCCTCCGCGCCACCCTGCGCGGCCACACCAACGTCGTGTACAGCGCGACGTGGAGCCCGGACGGCCAATACATCGTCACCGCCAGCGCGGATAAGACCGCGCAGGTCTGGGACGCGGCGATGGGCGCCGAGCACGCCCCCCTGCGCGGCCATACCAATGCTGTGACCCGCGCGGCCTGGAGCCCGGACGGCCAACACATCGTCACCGCCAGCAAGGATGGCACGGCGCGGGTCTGGGACGCGGCGACGGGGGCCACGCGTGCCATCCTGGGCGGCCACACCGGGGAGGTGACCAGCGTGGCGTGGAGCCCAGACGGCCAATACCTCGTCACCACCAGCGAGGATCAGACAGCGCACGTGTGGGACGCGACGACGGGCGCGGCGCGTGTCACCCTGCGGGGCCACACCAGTTTCGTGTCGCGCGCGGCCTGGAGCCCGGACGGCACGCGCCTGGTCACGGCCAGCGATGACCAGACGGCGCGGGTGTGGGACGCAGCCACGGGCATTGAGCGCACCACCCTGCGCGGCCACATGAATGTTGTGACCAGCGCGGCGTGGAGCCCAGACGGCCAGCGCATCGTCACCGTCGGCCTCGACCTCACGGCCAAGGTGTGGGACGCGGCGACGGGCGCCGCACGCGCCACCTTGTCCGGGCACCCGGGCCTGGTGTGGAGCGCGACGTGGAGCCCGGACGGCACACGCCTCGTCACTCTCAGCCTCGATGGGACCGCGCAGGTCTGGGATGCGGCGACGGGCGCCGCGCGCGCCACCCTGCCCGGCCTTACCAATACCGTGACCAGCGCGGCCTGGAGCCCGGACGGCCAGAGTCTGGTCACCGCCGGCGAGGATGGGACGGCGCAGATCTGGGATGCCGCGACGGGGGCGGCGCGCGCCACGCTGCGCGGCCACACCGCCATTGTGCTCAGCGTGGCGTGGAGCCCGGACGGCCAGAGTCTGGTCACCGCCAGTGATGATGGGACGGCGCAGGTCTGGGACGCGGCGACGGGCCGTACGCGCGCCACCTTGCGCGGCCACACCGATGCCGTGACCAGCGCGGCGTGGAGCCCGGACGGCACGCGCATCGTCACCGCCAGCGCCGATGGCACGGCCCGCATCTACGTGATCGACATCAGGGCCCTCCTGGCCCTGGCCCAGAGCCGGGTTTCGCGCGGCCTCACCCCGGAGGAGCGCGCGACGTATCTCGGCGAGCCCCTGCCCCCCGCGACCCCGCCGCCGGCCACCTCGCTCCCGCCCACCCGCTAGCCCCCTGCAGAAGCGGATATGGTTCGCTCTGGATCGTGGTACCCCCGCTGGTCCGCTGACGGCTCGTCTACAGCGCCAGCTGCAGAAACATCTCGACCACGTGGGGATCGAAGTGGCTGCTGGCGAGGCCGCGGATATGGCTGCGCACCTGCTCTTCGCCCCAGGTGGCGCGATAGGGGCGGTCGGAGTGGAGCGCGTCCCAGACGTCGACCACGGCGAAGATCCGCGCCGCGAGCGGGATCTGCTCCGCCCGCAGGCCGCGCGGGTAGCCCGTCCCGTCCCACTTCTCGTGGTGGCAGTACGGGATGTCGAGCGCGGGGCGCAGGAAAGGGATGGGGGCGAGCAGCTCATAGGCATAGACCGGGTGCCGGCGCATGATCGCCCATTCCTCCTCGCTGAGCGGCCCCGGCTTCAGCAGGATGCCGTCCGGGATGCCCATTTTCCCGATGTCGTGCAGGAGCGCGCCCCGCCGGATGTGGACCAGGTCGTGGGAGCTGATGTTCATGGCCCGCGCCAGGCGCACCGTGACCTCGGTGACCCGCTGGGTATGGCCCTCGGTTTCGCGGTCCCGCAGGTCCAGCGCCCGGGACCAGCCTTCCAGCGTCGTGTCGTAGGCCAGGGCGAGCTCCATATTCGAGTGCTGGAGCTCGTCGAACAGCATGGCGTTGTCGATGGCGATCGCGGCCTGCCCGGCCAGCGTCTCCAGAAAATCGACCCACTCGGGGTCGGGATCGATCGCCGCCCGGTGGCAGATCTCCAGGACGCCCTTCAGGTGGCCCTTGGCGATCAGCGGCACCCCGTAATACGCAACCACCTCTTCGGCGAGCAGGATCGGCGGGCGCAGGGAGTCGTCGGCATGGGCCAGGTTGGGGATGCGCAGCGTGCGGCGCTCCAAAGCGACGCGGCCCGCGCAGCCTTCGCCCAGCCGCACCGGCGCGCGGGTGTCGGTCTCTTTGCGAAAGCCCCGGCTGGCCGCATATTCGAGGAACTGGGTATGCGGGTCGAACAGCAACACGGCGGCCGCATCGACATGCAGGTGCGCGGTCACCTGGTCGAGAAAGACGCGGAAAGTCACGCGCAGGTCCAGGCTGGCCGTGATCGTCATATCGATGGTGCGCAGGGCGGCCAGCCGCGCCAGCTGGCGCTGCATGCGCTCTTCGGTGCGCGTGCGCTCGGTGATGTCCCGGGCATTGGCCACGATCGCCTGCACGCCGGGGTCGTCGAGCTGGTTATTGACCACTGCGTCGAGCACCCGCCAGGTGCTGTCCCGGTGGCGGAAGCGAAATTCCAGCTCGACGGGCGGCCCGGGCGCCGCCCCGGCCCGCCGGAGCAGCTCCTGGACGCGGGCGACCTCCTCCGGATGGACATAGTCCAGGATCGACTGGCCCGCGAGCTCCCGAGGCGCATAGCCGAGCACGCGCTCGATCGACGGGCTGGTGTAGTGGACGGTCCCATCCGGCGCCAGGAGGGCGATAATATCGGAGGCATGCTCGATCAGCGAGCGGAACCGGCGCTCCCGGTCGCGGAGGGCCAGCTCGGCGCTGCGGCGGGCGTGCCGTTCGCGCGCCTCGTGCAGCTCCCGGGCGATCGCCGGCACGAGCCGGGCCAGATTGCCCTTAACGATGAAATCGTGGGCTCCGGCCTTCATGGCTCCTACCGCCGTATCCTCGCCGATCGTGCCGGACGCGACAATAAACGGCAGATCGGCCCCGCGCTGCCGGACCAGGGCGAGCGCCTCCAGCGCGCTGAAATGGGGCAGGGAATAATCGGCGATCACGATGTCCCAGACCCCGCGGTCGAGCGCGGCGATCAGGTCCGGGCCCGTTTCCACGCGCTCCACGGTCAGGTCGTAGCCGCCGCGCCGCAGCTCGCGGAACAGCAATTCGGCGTCGTCCGGCGAGTCTTCGACCAGCAGCAGCCGCAGGGTGTAGCCCACCCTAGCCTCGCGGGCCCCGCACGGGCGACTCGTTCAACACCAGCCAGTAGAGGCCGAGCTGGCGTACCGCCTCGGTGAATTGCACGAAGTCGACCGGCTTGCGGATGTAGCTGTTGGCGCCCAGGCTGTAGCTGTCGACGATGTCCTGGTCTTCCTTGGAGGACGTGAGCACAATAATCGGCAGCAGCCGGGTGCGCTCGTCGGCCCGCAAGCGGCGCAGCACATCCAGGCCGTCCACTTTGGGGAGCTTGAGGTCCAGCAACATGATCTGCGGCAGGATCCCGGTGTCGCGCCCCGTATAGGCGCCGGTGCCGAACAGGTACTCCAGGGCTTCGACGCCGTCATGGGCCACCACCACCTCGTTGAGGATATTGTTTTTGCGCAGCGCGCGGAGCGTCAGCGCCTCGTCGTCGGGATTGTCTTCCACCAGGAGAATGATATTCTGGCTGCCCATCTCGGTTGCTCCTTCTGCATGCCTTGCTGTGGGCCCTGCTGTGGTGCCCTGCTCCGGGCCTGGCCCGCCCGGTCCGCCCCGCGGCGCTACAGGGTAAAATAGAAAGTCGCGCCGCCGTGGACGACCCCCTCGGCCCAGACCTGGCCGCCGTGGCGGTGCATGATGCGCTGGACCGTGGCGAGCCCGATGCCGGTGCCCGGGAACTCGCTGAGGGCGTGCAGGCGCTGGAAAGCGCCGAAGAGCTTGTCGGCGTAGGCCATATCGAAGCCCACGCCGTCATCCCGCACAAAGTAAACAGGCCGGCCGGCCCGCGAGGTGACCCCGAACTCGATATGGGCCGGGGCGCGTTTCCCGGTGAACTTCCAGGCGTTGCCCAACAGGTTCTCCAGCGCCACGCGCAGCAGGCGGGGGTCCCCCTCGGCCCGCACGTCGTCGGCGATCACAAAGACGACGTCCCGCTCCGGGCCGGCCTGCCGCAGCCCGTCGGCAATGTTATGGACCAGCGCGCTGAGGTCGACCGAGATCAGCTGCATCTCGCTGCGCGTGACCCGGGAGAGGTTGAGCAGGTCGTCGATGAGCTCGGCCATGCGCTGGGTGGCCCCCCGCACGCGCCGCAGATAATCTTGCCCGGCGGGATCTAGGACCTGGCTATAATCTTCCAGCAGGGCCTGGCTGAAGCCGTCGATGCTCCGCAGGGGCGTGCGCAGGTCGTGCGAGACCGAATAGCAGAAAGCTTCCAGCTCTTTGTTGGCCGCCTCCAACTGGGCGGTGCGCTCCGAGACCCGTTGCTCCAGCCGGGCATAGAGCCGGCGGATCTCCGCCTCGACCTGCAAGCGCTCCCCGACGACCGTTTGCAGGTCGTCGCCAATCTGGCTCAGCGCGGCCGTGCGCTCCTGCAGCTGGCGGACGACCTGGGTATGGGTCTGCTGCAGCCGGCGCGTGGCCTGTTGTTGGCGAACCAGACGTTGCGCCAGGCGCCTATTGGACCAGACAAGCACAGCCAGGCCCAATCCGGCCAGCCCCAGCCCGGCAGTTTTCTCATTCCCGCCCGATCGCTTCATCCGGGTATCTATCATCCTATCGCGGGTGCGGGCAGAAGCCACGTTGTGCCCAGCCGGCGCTCACCCGCGCATTATAGCACGCTCCCGGATCGCGCGGCAACGATGCTCGATTTTGGACCCTCGCATTTTGGATTTTGGATTTTGGATTGGGCGACGCGGGAGCGGCAATGCGGGAATCGGTTCCTAACCCCCGACCCCCAACCCCTCGCCTGGCGCCTCCACTCGCAACTCGTCCCGCCGCCGGGCCGCGGCCAGCTGGTCGAGGAAGACTCGGGCGCCGTCCGTCCAGCGGTAGGTCGCGGCGATATAGGCGGCCGCCGCGGCGCCCATGCGCCGGCGGGCCGGGGCGTCGGGCACCAGGCGGCCCAGCCCCGCCGCCACCGCCTCCGCGGTGCTGGCCACCAGCAGCCCGGTCACGCCATCCTGGACCGTCGCCGTGGGGCCCCCTTCGGCGACGGCGATCACGGGCAGGCCGAGGGCCGCCGCTTCGATCACCGACAACCCGAAGCTTTCCTGGAGCGCGGTATGGACATAGAGATCGGCCGCCCGGTAATAGGCCGGCAGGTCGGCTTCCGGCACAAAGCCGGCAAACCGCACGTGTGCGCCCAGCTGGAGGCGCACCGCCAGGGCCTCCAGCCGCGCCCGCTCCGGCCCCCCGCCGACGACGACCCCGGCCAGATCGTGCCCGGCCGCCCGCGCCAGGGCCAGGGCCTGCAGAAACATCGCGATCCGCTTGCGCGGGTGCAGGTGATTGACCGTGATCGCCAGCGGCCGGTCGCCCAGCCCGAAAGCCGCCCGCACCGCCGCCACCCGCCGGGGATCGGGCGCGGGGAAATCGACGCCATGGGGGAGCACGACCGCCGGGCGGCCATAGGCCTGTTCCAGCAAGCGCGCCCCGTAGGGGCTGTTGCCCAGCAGCGCATCCGCGGCGCCGACCATGCGCCGGTCGATGCCCTTGTATACGGCCGCCGCCAGGCGCAGGCCGCGGCCGGCCCCCCCCAGGCGCCGGCTGATCGCCGCCGTATCGCTGTAGATCACCCGGGGTGGCTCGAAGCAGAAGTAGAGGCAGGGGATATCGCGCCGCCCCCGCCAGGGGAGCAGGACCCGCTTGGCCCACCAGAGCGCGGGCAGGCTGGGGGGGCCAAAGAAGCAGAGGCCGGCGACCGTCCGCAGGGGCGGCAGGGCGCGCAACAGCCAGGGGCCCAGCAGGTATTCCAGGGCGGCATCGGCATAATGCCGGCCGGTCCACTCCAGGCGGCGGCCCGTTTCGCGCAGCCGCACCCCCGGGGCCAGGGCCGGCCGGCAGGCCGCGGCCATGCGGTGCGTGAGCAGGGTCACCGGCGGCCCCGCCCGGCCGACATAGTCGGCCAGCGTGAGGATGAGCCGCTCGGCCCCGGTCAGCTTTTTCAGGCGCGGATAGAAAAAGACAACGCCCTTATTCGGCACTTTCGGCGGCCCCGGGCGTCCGCCCGCTGGGCCCCTGGCTGTTGCGGGGCGGCGCGCCCGCCGGGTGCGTCTGGCGCGCCTCTTCGACGAGCATCACCGGGATGCCGTCGCGGACCGGGTAGGCCCGGCCACACTCGGCGCACACCAGCTCGTCATTCGCCAGGCTCACCTTGCCGTGGTCCACCGGGCAGACCAGGATGTCGAGCAGGTCCTGGGGGATCTCATTCACACTTGCGCTCATAAGGAAAACCCCTTTCGTATAGCGTAGCGGCGGCTACCCCTGGCTTCAGCCAGCGGGAGGAGCCGCCGGACGGGC
>DATGEF010000899.1:0-10677 GCA_035310405.1 Chloroflexia bacterium
GTTGCAAAACATTGCCCCGGTGAGCACCCGGCAGGGATATGAGACGGCGCAGTACCGGGACGGCTGGGGTCTACCCAAGACGAAGGACAAACTGGCCGAGCGGTGGGACGCCCATTGTGTGGACGCCTGGGTGCTGGCCCAATCGAACGTTAGGGGGGTGACCCGCCCGGACAATATCGCCATGCTGATCATTACCCCCCTGCGCTTCCATCGGCGGCAGTTGCACGCCCTGCAACCCGCCAAAGGGGGGGTCCGGCGACCTTATGGCGGTACCCGGAGCTGCGGGTTCAAGCGGGGCAGCTATGTGCAGCACCCCAAGTGGGGCCTGTGCTACGTGGGCGGCACCTTGAACGGGCGCATCAGCTTGCATGCCCTGCGGGATGGGAAGCGGAGAACCCAAAATGCCCGGCCTACAGAGGTCAAGTTTCGCACGTTCGCCAGTTGGCGAGCCCGTCCGGCGGCTCCTCCCGCTGGCTGACGCCAGGGGTATCCGCCGCTACGCTATACGAAAAGGGTTTTCCTTATGAGGTACAAGCGTGCTGGCAGAGCTTTCGATCAGTAACTTCGCGATTATCGAGCGGCTGCATTTGAAATTCGGGCCAGGCTTCAACGCGCTGACGGGCGAGACGGGCGCGGGCAAGTCGATCATCATCGACGCGATGTCCGCGCTGCTGGGCGCCAAAGTCGGCGCCGAGTTCGTCCGTCATGGCTTCCCTGCCGCCCGCGTGGAGGGCCTGTTCGACACCGGCCGCCTGAACCCGCACGCGTGCGCCCTGTTGCGCAACCGCCTGCTGACCGCCGGCTTGATCGACGAGGGGCCCGAGGCGCCCCTGGGCGAGGACGGCATCGTTGTCCTGGGCCGCGAAATTCATGCGGGCGGGCGCACCGTCGCGCGGGTCAACGGCAGCATGGTCAACGTGGCCACGCTGCAAGAAATTGGCCAGCTGCTGATCGACATCCACGGCCAGACCGAGCATCAATCCCTGTTGCGCCCGGCCACGCACCTGGAACTCCTGGATCAACATGCCGGCGTGGCGGCCGAGCGCGCCCGCCTGGCCGATCTCGTCATCCGCCTGCGCCAGGTGCGCAAAGACCTGGCCACCCTGCAGCGCGACGAGCGCGAGCTGGCCCGCCGCGCCGATCTGCTCAACTTCCAGGTGGAAGAGATCGAGCGGGCGGAGCTGGTGCCCGGCGAAGACGAGGAGCTGGACCTGGAGCGCGCCCGGCTGATGAACGCCGAGCGCCTGGGGACCCTGGCCGACACGATTTATAGCGTGCTGATCGCCGGCGCCGAGGAAAACGAGGGCTATGGCAGCCGGGGCGCCGGCCGGGGTGGCCGCCCGGGGCCGACCGGGGGCGACGGGGCCGTGCGCGATGCGCTGGGCCAGGCCAGCGGCCTGCTGGGGGAGCTGGTCCGGCTGGACGCCACGTTAAAAGACCAGGAGCCGGTGCTGCAAACGCTGCTCGACGGCGTGGAGGAGCTCGGGCGGGCGGTGCGCCTCTACCGGGAGCGGGTGGAGCATGATCCGGAGCGCCTGTTGCAGGTGGAGGAGCGCCTCAGCCTGCTGCACGAGCTCAAGCGCAAATACGCGCCGACGATCGCGGAGATCGTCGAGTTTGGCCGGCAGGCCGCGGCCGAGCTCGACACCCTGGCGCACAGCGAGGAGCGCATCGCCGATCTGCAGGCGGAAGAAGCTGCATTGCTGGCCGAGGCCGGCACCCGGGCCGCCGCGCTATCGCAGCAGCGGCAGGAGGCCGGCGCGCGGCTGGCCCGCGCCGTCGAGGAGTCGATGCGCGAGCTGCTGATGGGTAGCATCCAGTTCGCGACCAGCATCACGCGCCTGCCCGATGCGCAGGGACTGCCCGCCCCCGGGCCGGACGGCGCTCCCGGCATCTGGGCCTTCGACACGCGGGGCATCGACCGCGTCGAGTTCCTGATCTCGCCCAACCCCGGCGAGCCCCTCAAGCCCCTCTCGAAAATCGCCTCGGGCGGCGAGACCTCGCGCCTGATGCTGGCGATGAAATCGATCCTCTCCAGCGCCGATCACACGGCGACGCTGATCTTTGACGAGATCGATGTGGGGGTGGGCGGCCGCAGCGGCCAGGTGGTCGGCGAGAAGCTCTGGTCACTCACCGATAACCACCAGGTGCTCTGCATTACCCACCTGCCGCAGATCGCGGCCTTCGCGGACACCCACTTCCGCATCGCCAAGCAGGTGAAGGACGGGCGCGCCACCACGCAGGTGGATGAGCTGGCCCCCGCCGATCGCGCCGGCGAGATCGCGGCCATGCTCGGCGGCCTGCCTGTGACGGCCAGCAGCCTGGAGAATGCCCGCGAGATCGTCCGCCATACCAATCAGGCGAAGGCGCTCCGGCGCGGCGCGACCGCCAGTGAGCTCCTGGCGACCGCCGGTGCCGCGTCGCGCCCGCCCGGCGATAGCGGGGTCCCCGCCTGGCCAGCGATCAAGGTGCAGTGACTACCATCCGCAGCACGCCGCCAGGACCTTGAGCTTCCGCTAGGGTGAGGCAGGGCCTTGAGCTTCCGCTAGAGTGGGGACGTATCTAAAGCTGGACGCCGCGCCGCTCCGTATCCATCTCCAAGACTTCATAATCCGCCCCGGCGCGCGTGAAAAGATCCCGCGCCTGCTGCCAGCGCGCCCACGCGGTCGCGGCATTGCCGGTGCTGAACTCATAGCGCGCCCACGCCCGCAGCGTTTGCGCCTGCTCGCCGGGCAGGTCGGCTTCCACCCCCAGCCGTTCGCTCTCGGCGAAACAGGCCGCCGGGCTTTGGAGATCGTCCACTAGCTCGGCGCGGCGTTCGCCGGATGTAGCGCGGTCTTGTGCGGCCACCATGCCCAGCACGCGCCAGGCGCTGCTGATTAGGCGTACCTGTTTCGAGGCCCGCGCGAGCTCCAGGGCCTGTACGGCGGTCTTCCGCGCCTCCCCCCATTTCCCCTGCCCCAGATACGTTTCCGCAAGAAAAATACAGGTGCCGGCGAGCGTAAAATTCGTTGTACTGCCAATCGTCTCGATGACCTGGAGCAGATACTGTTCGGCGGCCGCGTATTCGCCTAAGCGGAGATGGGCCCCCCCCAGATAATTTAAAGCGATCATTTCGATTTGTACATGCCGGATTTCTCGCGCATTAACCAGGGCTTCTTGAAAGTAGGCGATCGCCGTCTGATAGGCCCCCTGGACCAGAAACCCGACCCCGGCATTCGCCCGCAGATCGCCCACGCCCCGGCGATCCCCCAATTGCCGGTAAAAAACCAGGCCTTCCTCAAAGAACGCGATCGCCTCTTTATAGTGGCCGAGCACCCGATGCGCCACCCCCAGGGCGCGCAAGCTCACCGCCGTTTCCCGCGGCCCGCCCTGCACCCGGCTGCGGCGTAAGGCCTCCTCGCCAAAGGGCAGACTGGCCGTGTGATCGCCCAATAAGGAAAAGATGATGCATTTATGCGCTAAGGCCGCGATCCGGACGCTTTCCGAACCGGGCGCTTGGGCGAAGTGGATGGCGCGGTCGGCGCTCTCTAGGGCGACCGGCAGCATGCCCAACCACACTTGCGCTTCCGTCACTTTTTCCCAGCACCGTGCCTGCGTATGGGGATCGCCCAACTCCCCGGCGATCTTCTCTAGTTCCTGGTAGATGGCGATGGCCTCAGTATAGCGGGCCTGCAACGCCAGCACATCCCCCATCCCCTCCTGCCAGGGCAACCGCCCCGCCTGCACCGTGGGATCGCCGGTGTCGGGCAACAGCGTGAGGGCTTTGTCATAGTAGTGGATCGCCAGGTTGGGGGCCCAGGTGAGTTGCGCTTGCTTCCCCGCGCGGGCATACCAGCGGGCCGCCGCGGCCGGGTTGGCCGCGCGTTCAAAGTGTTCAGCGATCATCCCGGCGTTCTCGTCCGCGCGTTCGCCATTGCGTCCGATCAACCAGCGGGCCGCCTGTTCATGGTAGATGCGGCGCTGCCGCTTCAACACGCTCTCATAAGTGACTTCATGGAGGAGGGCGTGTTTGAAGCTGTACTCGTCGGTCCCCGACAAGGTCGAGGGTTCCCGCTGAAACACGATCTCTTTCGCTTGGAGGGTTTCCAGGCACTGGCCGACATCGGCGGCCGAGATTTTGCGCGGTTTCCCCGTTAGCTGTGCGACCCACTCTTCCCAGAAAACCCGGCCGATGATCGCAGCGCGCTGGAGGATCTCCCGATCCAGGGCCGGGAGGCCGTCCAGGCGCGCCTGGATCACGCCCGCCAGGGTCGAGGGGACCTGGACGGTATCCAGGCGGTCCACCCGCGCCGCCCAGTGCTCCGGGCCGGGGACGATGACGGCCTGGTCGATGAGCATTTTGATCAATTCTTCGATATAGAAGGGATTCCCCTCCGACCGGGTGGCGATGAGGTCGCTGATCGCCAGCGGAAGATCGGGCAGCTTGCGCAGAATCTCCCGGATCAACTCCCGCGTATAGTCGGCGGAGAGCGGATGGAGATTCAAGCGGATATGGCCCGCGCCGGTCGCCCACGCCGGGCGGTGCTCAAAAAGATCGGGCCGGGTCAGATACACGATGAGGATCGGCCGGGGCCGGCAGGCCTGGGTCAGATGGGTGAAGAAATCGAGCGACCCCTCATCCGCCCAGTGGATATCATCCAGACAAAAAACGAGCGGGGTGCCGGCGGCGACCTGGCTAAAGAATTGACCGGCGTAATGAAACGCGCGGCTCTGAATCTGTTTGGCATCGCTCAGGATACCCTGCAAATACGGGCTGGCGGAGAAATCAAAGCCAATCAACTGGCCCAGAAAATGCGCCTTCTCCAGCGCCCCCAGGTCGGCGGGAATCGACTCCAGCACCCCATCCACGAGTTTCTGCCGGGCTGTCACGGCGCTATCGCTCTCCTGAATCTGGAAGAGGACGGAGAAGAGATCGCGCAGCAGCGCGTAGGGATGACCCGCCGTGTTAAGATTCGCCCGCCCGTACAACCGTCGGTGCGCGGCGGGCGCTAGATCCAGCCAATGGGTGAATTCATCGAGGAGCCGGGATTTTCCGACCCCCGCCTGGGCGCTGATGGTCAGCGCCTGCAACTGCTGCGTTTGCAGGGTCGTGGCCCACGCTTGCTGGAGCACGGACTGCTCATGCTCCCGGCCAATGGTCTGCGTCTCGATACCCTCAACGCCGCGCCGCTGCGTGCGCAGCGCCCAGGGTTTGGCCCGTTCCACGATATACGCCTGCACCCGATCCCGCTTGCCCTTGACGGCCAGCGGGGCCAGGGTCTGCACCTCAAAAATCCCCCGCACCGGGCGGTAGGTCTCGTCCGAGATGAGGATGCCGCCAATCGGGGCGCTGTGTTCCAGGCGACTGGCAACATTGACGGTATCCCCGAGGGCCGTGTACTCCCCCGTCGTGCCGACCTGACCGAGGAACACCGGGCCGGTGTTGAGGCCGATGCGCATCTGCAAGTGCGGATCGCCCTGGAAGCAGGTTAACTCTTGCTGGAGCGCCAGCGCCGCGTGAATAGCTTGCTCCGGATCATCCTCGCGGGCCTGGGGGATGCCGAAGATCGCCATGAGTCCATCGCCGATATGTTTGTCGACCACGCCGCCATGCCGCACAATGACCCGATCGAGCCGTGCCCAGAGAGTGTTCATTATCTCGCCGACCTCTTCGGCATCCATCCGCTCCGACATGGCGGTGAAACCCGAGATATCGGCAAACAGGATCGTCACTTGTTTGCGCTGTTGTTCCGCCGGTAGGGTTGCCGGCAAGGCCTGAAGCTGCGTGCGCAACGAAGCAAGGGCGGTATTGACAAGGTCGTCGCCGAGGAGGGCGCGCTGGGCCTCCAGGCCCGCAATCGCCGCTTCGAGTTGCTCTCTTTCAGTCATCGGCAGATCTCCAGCGCGCGCATGCCGCAGGCAGGTAGCAAAACCGCAGCAGGGGCCGGGGCGTAACGCGCGCGACGAGAAAGGTGATACCGGGCAGTAGGGACATTGTACCAGATTTGGCCGCGGGCATGTGCTACGGGCGACCACGGCCCGCGGCGACCAGCATCTGACGGCGGGCGCGCCCGCGATCCTGACGGTCTATGAAGCAGCCAATCCTCACCTGCACCTGGCGACCATGGTAATTGACCGCGAAGGCATGAGCGCACCCTGGACGGGGAATTCAGGACTGTATGAGACGGGCGCGGAGCCCGGTGTTGCGGCTGCCGGCCAGGGAGGTGGCGACGGCGCGGCGGATCGCCTCCGGCTCGCCGACGAGCACGACGAGCTGGCGGGCGCGGCTGATGCCGGTGTAGAGGAGGTTCCGCTGGAGCATGCGGCCATGCTGGCCCAGCAGGGGCATGACCACGACGGGGTATTCGCTGCCCTGGCTCTTATGAACGGAGATGGCATAGGCGTGCGTGAGCTCGTCCAGCTCCGAGAAAGCATAAAGGGCGCTCCACTCGTTGTCGAACAGCACCCGGACTTGCTGCTCGATCAGGTCGATCTGCACGATGCGGCCGATATCGCCGTTGAAGACCTGGCGATCGTAATCGTTCACCACCTGCATGACTTTGTCGCCTTCGCGGAAGATCCGCGCGCCGAAGTGGCGTTCGTTGCGCGCGGGGGAGGGCGGGTTGAGCCGCGCTTGCAACTGAACATTCAGGGTGTCGACGCCCGCCGCGCCCTGGTAGGTCGGCGCAATGACCTGGATATCCTCGAATGGGTCCAGGCCGTACCGGGCCGGCAGGCGGCGGGTCGCCAGGTCGACCACGAGATCGCAGCAGGCATCCGGGCGGCGCGCGGGCAAATGGTAAAAATCGCTGAAGCCCTTCAGCCGGGGCAGCTCGCCCGCGTTGATCAGGTGCGCGTTGGCGACAATGCCGCTGCTCTCCGCCTGGCGGAAGATCGTGGTCAGCTTGACGACGGGCGCGATCCCGCTGGCCAGCAGATCGCTCAGCACGTCGCCCGGCCCGACGGAGGGCAGCTGGTCGGGGTCGCCGACGAGGAGCAGGTGGCTGCCGGCCGGGACGGCGCGCAAGAGGGCTTGCGCCAGCAGCAAATCCATCATCGAGGCTTCGTCGACGATGACCATATCGGCGTCGAGCATCGTGCCCCGGCCGTACTCGCCACTCGGCAGCGGGTGCAGGTCGAGGAGGCGGTGGATCGTGCGCGCCTGGGCGCCGGTGGCCTCCGTCAGGCGCTTGGCGGCCCGGCCGGTCGGCGCGGCCAGCACCACGCTGTGGTGGCGGGCGTGCAGCAGCTGGATCAGGGCGCGCAACGTCGTCGTCTTGCCGGTGCCCGGGCCGCCGGTGAGCAGCACCACGCGGTGTGTGAGGGCCAGGCGCACCGCCTGCTGCTGGCGCTCGGTCAGGGCGGTCAGGGCGGGCTCCTGGCGCTGGAGATAGCCAAGCGCGCGTCGCCAGTCCACCCGGGCGAAATCCGCGAGCCGATCGCCGGGCGCATTTTGCAAGGCCCGGACGGTGCCGGCCACAAACAGCTCGGCCTGGTAGAGCGCCCCGGGATAGACCACCGGGCCGCCGCCGGGCCCCGGCTCGATCATCACCTGCCCCTCCTGGACCAGCCCGGGCAGGGCGGCCGCCACTCCCGCGCGCGGCAACACCAGTAACCGGGACGCGGCATCGAGCAGGGCATCCTGGGCCAGCCAGGTGTGGCCTTGCTCACTCGCCTCGCCCAGGATCTGCTGGATGCCGGCGTGGATGCGCGGCGCGCTATCGGCGGGCAGCCCGCTGCGCCCCGCCAGCTGATCGGCCTGCGCGAAGGAGACGCCAAAGACCTCGGTGATCAGCCGGTAAGGGGTCGTCCGCACGATCGCCGCCGCCGTCTCACCATAGCGCTTCACGATGCGCAGCGCCAGGCCGACCGGCAAGCCCTGCGTTTGCAGAAATTCCATCAGCTCCTTGACCGCCGCCTGCTCACGCCAGGCGGCGGCGATGGCCTGCGCCCGGGCCTTGCCCATCCCCGGAATCCGCAAGAGCCGGTCGGGCGCGCGCTCGATCACTTCGAGCGTATCAAAGCCGAAGGCGTCGACCAGGTGCTCGGCCCAGACCGGGCCAACCCCCTTCAACAAGCCGGAGCCAAGATAACGTTTCAGCCCGGGGATGGTCCCGGGGATCAGCGCCTGGTAGCGGGTCACCTGGAACTGGCGGCCATACTGGGGATGTTGCTGCCAGGAGCCGTCGAGGCGGAGCGTTTCGCCGACATGCACAGTGGGCAGCGTCCCGGCAATGGTCACCGGCAGCCGCTGGCGGGGAATCTGCAGGCGGGCCACCGTCCAGCCGTTGGCCTCGTTCTGAAAAGTGATCCGCTCCAGGGTACCTTCGATCGTCGCCAGGGTGGGGGCAGCGGCGGGCGGGCCGGGAGCAGGAGCGGCGGGCCGGGGCGCGGGCGAATCACCGGCGCGGGCCACCGCCATGCGCCAGCCGGCTTGGGCGGCCGGATGGGCCGGCTCCGTGGCGGCCAGCGCAGTCGCGCCGATTGATTGAGGTACGTCAGTTGCCATAACAGGTATCCAACGATCACCAACGGCGACAGCAAAAGGGCGGCGCCCCCACGCGGCGCCGCCCCGATTCGCCGTTAGAAGGGCAGGCCGTCGTCCTCGCCCGGGGTCGCGACCACGCCCACCGCCTCGCGGCGGCCGGTCCCGCCGCCGTTGCCGTTGGCGCCGTCCTGGCGGGCATCCAGGAGGATCATCTCGCTGATGATGATCTCCGTTTTGTAGCGCTTCACCCCATCCTGCTCCCAGCTGCGGGTTTGCAGCCGGCCTTCGAGGTAGACCTTGCTGCCCTTGTGCAGGAACTGGTTGCAGGTCTCGGCGAGCTTGTCCCAGGCCACGACCGGGTGCCATTCCGTCTCTTCCGCGGACGTGCCGTCCGCCGCTTTCGTGTAGCGGTTCGTCGCCACGGTAAACGACGTGACAGCGGCGCCCGACGCGGTGTAGCGCATATCGGGATCTTTCCCCAGGTGACCGATCAGGGTAACTTTATTCAACGTTCTAGACATGGCTTTTCCTCTCTCTTTCTAAGCTAAGCACACACATTTGGCTAAGTACAACTTGCCGATTCGCGTATCTCGCGGCGCCGCCCGAAAGCGGCAGGCGCACCTCACCCCGCGCGCGTGGGACGCGGGAGCGGCGGTGCAGGAACGTCATTGCTCAGGCGGGCCGGGCCGCCGGGGCCGGGGCGGGCCGCCGTCGAGGCGACGACCGGCGGGGTCGGGCGCGGCGCGGGGAAAGAGCGGGCGGGTGGGGCCGCCGAGCGGGCCGGACTGCTGGCCGGCGCCGTCCCCGGCACCACGCGCAGCGGCGGCGCCGCCGGGCGGGCCGCCGCCGGGACGCGATCTTCCTCTTCTGGAGCCGCGGCCAGGGGCGGGCGGCGCTCCGCTCGGCCGGCCAGCTTCTCTTGCACTTCGCGGACCTTCTCGGCCACGATGCGATGGTGGTGCGCCGCCTCATAGGCATGCAAGTAGTCCACAACCGCCAGCATGATTTTCATGAGATCGGGCTCCGGCAGCCGCATCGAGAGCTTGGATGCCGGCTCGCCTTTGGGCTGCACGGCGCCGTTCGGCGTGCGCAGGCCCGGCCCGTTGGCGATCGTGATGCGGTACGGATAGCGGGCAAACTTGCCGTCGGCGGTGTCCCACTCGAACACCAGGGTGCGGCTCTCGACGGCCCCATCGCGGTCGCTGCCGCCGAACTTCTCGAAGCGGCTGCGGTCGAGCACGTCTTTAAACTGGCGGCTGATAATCAGGTGCGCGAGCAGGCGCAAGTCGTCCACATCGATCCAGGCGCTGGCAATCCCCGTCTGCTTGCCGGTGGTCTGGTCATAGCCGGCGACTTCCAGTTTGACTTTGTCGATGCGCAAGGCATCGTAGACGTTGAGGAAGTTTTTGTTCGTCGCGTAGACGTAAATCTCGGGCGAGACCTTATTGCTGCGGGGCTGCTCTTCCATCCTCAGGCTCCTTGCTTCTAGCGCGTTCTTGGTTGGTCTTCACACGTCTTGCCGGCCGGCTGCTCCCGCGGGTGAGCAGCCCGAGTCGCCCGGGCGGGGCGGGAGCATCAGGCGGCCTGGGCCAGGAAGCCACAGGCCCGCAGCAGCGCGACATGCTCGCAGGCGCCGGCCGGCCCCGGGCAGGTACAAACAATTCCCCCGGCCGCCCGCGTATCGACGACCGCGGTCCTTGCGGCGGTCGCGCTCTGCTCCAGCAAGAACACGCCATGGCGCCCGGTGATCCGCAAGTGCAGTAAGGGGGACTCGGGCGGCCCCTCCTGCGGCGCCGGGCGAGAGGTCGCTGCGCTGTCCGGCTGGACCAGAGCCAAAGCATTCCGTTTCATGGCCTACGCTCCCTTCTGCCGCCCTCAGGACAGGTGATGTTAGAACATTTGTTCCTTTCCTATTGTAGCACAGATGTTCTATTCTGTCAATGGGCGGGAAAGCGGAAATCCCGGGCCGCTAAGCACACCAGGCGAACAGGCATTTTTACCTGAGTACCCGCCGGATAAAACGGGCAAGATTGCCCATCTCCAAACCGGCAATCTCTGCTATCGTAACAGAGAGGCTTAAGACATCCGTAAGTCAGGAAGGAGCAGCAATATGGCTGGAGACGAGGTTTTCATCCGCCCGGTACACCGTCCATCCCGGGCCCGGTACACCCCGGATACCGTAGAGACCGACGCACGGCCCCTGGATC
>DATGEF010000900.1:0-5445 GCA_035310405.1 Chloroflexia bacterium
CGCCGCCAGGCCGCCGACAGCCGCGAGCACCGGCAACGCAAACACCAGCCCCCCCGTCACCGTCCCCGGATAGAGAACCTCATAGGCCCGCAGCATGGGGCTGGCCCCATAATAGAGCGCCGTCACCACCCCACTCGCCCCCAGAGTCAGGCCGACTACCAACTGCCAGGGTAACAACACCCCCGCCAGCGCGACCGGGATCACCATCCCGGATGTCGCCAGAAATGCTAGGGGCAGCGAGGACTGGGGATCGAGGGCGACCGAGAGCATGACTCCGACGATCATCAGGATGAGCCCCAACGAGGCGACGGTTACGCTCCCGCGGCGGTTGAGGAGATATAAACCGGCCAGGAGCGCCAGGGTCACGGGGATAATCGGACTGATCGGCCGGCCACTGAGCACATTCAGCAGGGTGGGGATCAGGGCCAGCCCGGCAAATAGTAAAAGGATACCGGCCAGGATGCGGCCGCGCCGCGCCTGTTCGGGGTCGCTGTTGGCACAATAAAACCATAGAGCGAACATTGCAAGATTATAACATGAATCGCGCCCCGCATGCGGCGCGCTCAGTGATCATGGGGTCTCAACGGGCTCACTGCCGGATGACAAACCAGCCGCGATCTGCTAGGATAAGCGTATGGAGAATCTGGATCCGACCGCCGGCGCGCCGCCGCAGAATACAGCAACGGTCGCCCCGCCCCGGACGGGGTGGTGGGACCGCGTCGCGTGCGTGCGCCCCCTGCTCCTGTTGTGGCTCTGCTGGGCGCTGCTGCTGGGAGGCTATCAGATCTACGCCCGCGCCCGGTTTGCGCCCCAGCGGCCCGATTACGCGCTGACCTGGACCGCGAACGAAACACGCGCCGGCAGCCAGAACGACAAGCCGTACCTGCTGGAGCCCTTCCTCAACGACCATGTCTCGTGGGATTCGGAGTACTATCTCTCAATTGCGCTGGGGGGCTACGACGACCCGCAGATGCGGGCCATCCCGGCCACCTTTAGCTGGGACCATCCCCAGATCGCGCTCAAGCAGGCGCAACCCAGCTGGATCTCGACCAATTACGCCTTCTTTCCCTTCTACCCGCTGCTGATGCACGTGGCCGCCTGGCCCCTGGCGCCGCTGGGCCTCAATGCGCTGGCGACGGCCACCCTGGCCGGGGTGCTGGTGTCGCTGCTGGGGACGCTGGGGGCCATGCTGGCTCTCTACGACCTGGCACGGGATTCGCTGGGCGCGGCGGGGGGCCGGCGCGCCGCGTGGTATCTCCTGATTTTCCCCGCCGGGATGTTCCTGGCGCAGGTCTACACCGAAGGCCTGTTCCTCGGCCTGTCGTTCGGCGCGCTGGCCCTCGCCCGCCGCGAGAAGTGGATCTGGGCGGCCGTGCTGGCCGCCGGCGCGACCTGGACGCGCGCGTCCGGTATCCTGCTGCTGCTGCCCCTGGCCGGGTATTGGTGGCAACAGGGCAACCTGACCCGCCTATGGGCGCAGCGCTCTGCGGCCGCCCTGGGCAAACTGCTGCTGGTGGGCAGTCCTGTGCTGGCCTACCTGCTCTGGAATGCGCTGTACGGCGGGCCGTTTCAGATCGTCGAGTCCCACTATTTCAGCCGCGGCCTGCTGTTGATCAGCCAATCGCAGCAGGCCTGGGGCGCGGCCTGGAGCGCGCTGTTCGGCACCAACCGGCAGGCGCAGGCCTACTACCTGGTCGAATTTGCCGCCATCGGGTTCAGCCTGGTGGCCTGCGCACTGCTGTGGACGCGCGACCGGCTGCTGGTCCTCTATAGCGTGGCTCTCATCCTCTTTGCGCTGACCAGCGGCGTGGCCCAGGGCATGCACCGCTACGTCATGGCCGCGCCGGTGCTCTTCTTACTGCCCGCGCGCTGGGGGCGCAACGATACTTTCGATCGTGCCTGGACGTTCGGCAATGTGCTGCTCCTGGGCGTCTTCGCGGTCATGTTCAGCGCGGACCTGTGGGCGGGCTAGGGCCGCCCCGCCCGCCGGCGGCCGAGCCCACGGCGGGCGCGATCGCGCTCTTCGTGATCGGCGTGCTGGGCATCGGCCTGCTGGTGCTGGTCGGGCAGCCGGTGGTCTGGTTTGTGCGCCAGATCGTGCTGGCGTTGGACCGGCCCTGGCCGCCGCTGCTGGATAGCCTGGCGGTCTGGGTCGCGGCTTTGTTGATCAGCGTGCCGGCGGCCCTGGCCGGGCGCGGGGTCACGGCGCCGCGGCTGCGGGCGGCGTTTCAGACCTGGGCGGCGGCGAGCCTGGCCCTCGCGGCGCTCGGGGTCGCCCGGCTGTTCCCCGGCGAGGCGATCCAGCCGGCCGCGCTGGTGCAGATCGCGGTGGGGGTGCTGGGTGCAGCCCTGCTGCGGTGGGCGAGGCGCCGCCGGGCCGGGGCGATCGGCGGCCGGGCGCCCGGCACGGCCCTGGCCGGGGCCCTGGCGGCGCTGCTGGCGATCCCCTGGCTGCTGACCGGGGCGCTCGGATCGTGGCTGGATACGGCGCTGACGCTGGCCGCGGGCCTGAGCCTGGGGCTGCTGGCGGCGGGCCTGATCGCCACCTATTTGCTGCCGGGCCTGGCGGCGTATCCAATCAGTCCCGGGCGGGATATCGGCTTCGGCGGGCTGGTCATCGGCCTGCTGCTGCTGATCCTGGCGGCGGGGGCCGGGCCGGCCGGCAGCCATGTGCTGCTGCTGGTCGCGCTGCCGCCGCTGGGCTTCGTGGTCGCGGCCATAGCCGGGCTGGCGGGCGGCAGCCCGCGGGCCGGGGCGCCCGTGGCGCTGCTGATCGGCGGCTGTGCGGCGGCACCGCTGCTGCTCTTCGACCCGGCCGAGCTCGATTTCAGCCTGGGGTTCGACGACGTGCTGGGGTTGGCCTTCGCGGGGGCGCTGGGGGCGGCCGGCCTGGCGCTGGGGATCAGCCTCCTGGCCTGGATCTTCCCCGCGCCGCTGGCCCGGCTGGCGCGGAGCGGGTGGCGGTATGCGGTGCTCGCCGGCGCCGTCGGGCTGGCGGCCGCGATCTACCTGCTCGCGGGCCGCCCGGGATTCTACGGCGACCAACTCTTCGTCATTCTGCGTGACCAGGCCGATGTCCAACCGGCCGCCCACATCGCCGACCGGGCGGCGCGCCTGCGCTGGGTCTACACCACGCTGACCCACCAGGCCACAACCAGCCAGGCCGATCTGCGGGCCACCCTGGACCGGGCCGGCATCCATTACACCCCCTACTACCTGGTGAACGCCCTGGAGGTGGACGGCGACGCCCCCGTCCGGCTCTATCTCGAAAGCCGGCCCGAGGTGGACCGGGTGCTCCCCAGCCCGCGCCTGCGGCCCCTGCTGCACCCGCCGCAGGCTGCCGCCGGCACCGCCGCCGCGCCGCCCCAGCCGCAGTGGAATATCACGATGATCGGGGCGGATCGGGTCTGGCGAGAGCTGGGGGTTACCGGCACGGGCATCGTCATCGGCCAGTCGGATTCGGGCGTCGACGGCACGCACCCGGCGCTACAGCCGGGCTATCGCGGGCGCAACGGCCAGAATGCCTACAACTGGCTGGACCCCTGGTATGGCGCCCCGGCCCCGGTCGACTACGGGGGCCACGGCACGCACACCCTGGGGTCGGCGCTGGGGCGGGGCGGGATCGGCGTGGCGCCCGGCGCGGAGTGGATCGGCTGCACGAACCTGGCCCGCAACCTGGGCAACCCGCCCCGCTACCTGGATTGCCTGCAGTTTATGCTGGCGCCTTACCCGGCCGGCCAGGACCCGTTCACCGCGGGCGACCCGGCGCGGGCCGCCCATGTGCTGACCAATTCCTGGGGCTGCCCGCCCCGCGAGGGCTGTGACGCCGGGAGCCTGGCTGCGGCCACCCGCGCCCTGCGCGCGGCCGGCATCTTCGTCGTGGTCTCGGCGGGCAACAGCGGCCCCGACTGCGGCAGCGTGACCGATCCGCTGGCCATTTACGACAGCGTGGTCAGCGTCGGCGCGGTGAACGCGCGGGGCGACCTCGCCGATTTCAGCAGCCGGGGGCCGGTGACGGTCGACGGCAGCGGGCGCGGCAAGCCGGATCTGGTGGCGCCGGGCGAAGAGGTGCTCTCGGCCTTCCCCCATAACAGCTACGAGGTCGCCAGCGGCACGTCGATGGCCGGGCCGCACGTCGCCGGGGTCGTGGCCCTGATGTGGTCGGCGAACCCGCGGCTGATCGGCGATATTGACCGCACCGAGCAGCTGCTGCTGGCCACCGCCCGCCCGTATCCGCGCCCGCCGCCCACCGGGTGCGCGGCAAGCAGCGGCGGGGTGAGCGATGCCTTCGGCCATGGCCTCGTCGACGCCTACGCGGCGGTGCAGGCGGCCCGGGCCGCGCGGTAAAGGAGGCTGGCGTAATGATTCATCCACGAAGAACACGAAGCGACACGAAGAGGAGCGCAGATAGGGATCGTTATTGACGCGCCGTTCCCTAACGCCCCGCCTCAGCGATTCAGCGCCAGCTGATCGACCACCTGGCCGTCCGCGCTGATCGCCTCCAGCGTCAGCCGCGGGCCGTCGACCTGGACCTGCACGAAATGATAGATCATATCGGCGTAGGCGGTCCAGGACTGGTGGCCGACATTATAGAGCTGCTGCCCGCCGCCCCCGGTGACGATGTAGACGACCGGGTGGGTGCCGCCCACGGCGGTGTAGTCGCGCCGCGGGGTGGTCCGCTCGTAGTTATGCTCGTGCCCGCTGAAGACCACGTCGACCCCATAGCGCTCGAAGAGCGGGGACCACGTTTCGCGCAGCATATAGCTGCTGCCGTGGCCATAGCCACTGCTGTAGGGGGGCTGGTGGAAGAAGGCGAAGCGCCAGGTGGCCGTCTGGGCCGCGGGGCTCGCCAGGTCGGCCAGGAGCCAGCTGTACTGCGCACTGGTCGGATCGAAAGCTTCCTCGCTGTCGAGCGCGATAAAATGGGCGTTGCCGTAATTGAAGGCATAGTAGCGGGTGGTGTGGGTGCCCGGGTCGCCGGGCAGAAAGAACGTCTGCAGCCAGGGGTCGCCCTGGTTGGTGAGGTCGTCATGGTTGCCGACGGCCGGGTAGATCGGGGCCGTGGCCAGCGTGGGGCTGTAGGGGCTGAAAAAGCGGGGGTCGTAGAGGGCCGCCTCGCCGTTTTCGTAAATCATATCGCCGGTGTGCAGCAGCAAGTCCGGGTGGGTCTGGGCCATCTGGGCGGCGACGGCCAGCTGGGGCGGGCAGCCGCAGCCGCTATCCCCCCAGACGAGAAAGCGGAAGGGGGTGGCCGCGCCGGGCGGCGGGGCGGTGTGGAAAACGGCGTCCGGCGCGAGGGCGCCGCCGTCGGCCAGCAGGATATAACTATAGCCGGTCCCCGGCCGCAGGCCCGTGAGCCGCAGCACGTGATCGGTGCCCCGGGTCGCCTCGCGCCGCACCGTCGCCAGGCCGGCCCAGCCCTGCAGGTGGATGGCGACGTCGCCA
>DATGEF010000901.1:0-7902 GCA_035310405.1 Chloroflexia bacterium
CGGCCGGCGAGCACCTCCAGGACCTGCAGCGCGGGGTCGCCGACGAGGAAGCGCCGGGCCGGCCCTGTGGCGACCGCGACCTTGAGGGTTAGGCGGTAGCTGGGGCTGTCGGGGAGCACGACCCCGGGCAGGGTCGCCAGCGCCGTCTGCATGGCACACGCGGCGCGGGTCGCCCGGGTCCCGGGGTCGCCGTCGAACCAGCAGGTGAGGGCATCGCCGCTGAAGCCAATTACACTCCCATGATAGTCATGGACGGCTGTAATAAGCGCGGTGTACATCTGTTCCAGGTGGTGTGTCAGCTCTTCTGCGCCCCGGTGCGGGCCCAGCGCGGTGGCCAGGGCCTCCGTCAGCGGGGTAAATCCGGTGAGGTCGGCGAAGAGAGCCGCCCCCTGCGTGCGATCGGGCAGGACGGTCCCGGCGACGAGCGCCTGGCGGCGGTCCATCGGGAGATAGCTGAGCAGGGTGTCGGCATATTGTGGGTCGGCCGGCCGGGTACCATCCACCGCGTGTCCTCCTCGGGTGCTGCTGCTGTTATTGTAGCACAATGCAGCAACTGGTGCTGCATTATGCCCGAACACACTATTGACGACCTCTCGCGTCCGTGGTAGCATGAGGGCGCTGAATATGCAGCAGACGCTCCAGTTTGATAAAGGAGTAGCCCACCCATGGCCAAAAAGAAAGTAGCCATCGTCTTGAGCGGGGGAGCCTCGTTCGGCGCCTATATCGCGGGCGCGATCGAGGAATTATTGGTGGCTTTCCGCCACAGCGACGCCTACGAGATCGATATCGTGACCGGGTCGTCGGCCGGCGGGATCACCTCGGCCCTGGTCACACATGGCCTGCTATATACCGCCGGAACCACCGCCCTGGCCGAGGTCTGGCTCGACAAGATGGATATCGTCGACATGCTAGCCCCCGAGCTCTTCGACGAGCCCTTTTCGTTGCTCAACATCCACCCGCTGATGCAGGAGGCGCGCAAACTGATCAGCTGGCCGGCGGACCAGCAGCCGGCCCGCGCGGCGTTCTGCGCCCCGACGTTGACCCTCAGCCTGCCGATCACGAACGAGAGCTTGCTGCCGTATGTGTCGGCGTTCGCCCAGCCGGCGGCCGGCCGCACCGAGCCTTATGTCCAATATCGCGCGACCGAGCAAGAGACCTTCTACTTCGGCCCCACGGCCGTGCCGACTGACCCTATCTGGGCCCGCCTCGCCGATGTGACGCAGGCCACGGCCGCGATCCCCTTTGTCTTCCCCCCGGTGCGCTTGCAACGGAGTGCGGACCCGAGCCACGGGGATCAGCAGTACATCGAACGCCCGAATTTCCAGGGGGACGCCTATTTCTGGTATGTCGACGGTGGCATCTTCAACGGCTTACCGGTCGACCTGGCCTGGTATCACGCGAACAAGCAACCTGAGGATCTGGCCGAGCGGGTGATCTTGGTCGTCAACCCCTGGCGGGCCACGACCGATCCGCCGCCGCTCGATCCGCACGAGCGGGGAGTGCTCGGCCGGTTGTTCAACTTCCTCTCGATCATGTACGCGGAAAGCGAGGCCTTCCAATTCCAGCGGGGAGTGATCGCGCCGGCGACGGCCCCGGCCGCGGCGGACGATACACGCTCGCTCGAAGGGGTCGATCGGCCACCGGAGGAGCTGTTGAATCGCTTCGCCCTGGTCATGCCGCTCCCGGGCCATCCTTTGCGGGGGGGCCAATTGACGGCGCTGTCCGGCTTCTTCGATCGCCGCTTCCGCGAATACAATTACCGCCGTGGGGCGGCCGATGGCCAGCGCCTGGCGCGGACTCTGCTGCAGATCGACTATCCGGCGCCCCAGCCGGCCGCGTATTATGACCCGGACGGCGATGCGCGGCTCGACGTGGACCTCACGACGTACGCCGGCCTGGCCCACATTCCCAGCACGCGCGATCCCCGCCGGAGTGTGCAGCAGGTGTTCGAGGACGCGCTCGACGGGCGGATCAAAGCCCTGCTCCACCACTGGAACCTACCCGGGCCGGATGCCTTGCTCGACATCCCCCTGGCGGCCCTGATCAAGCACGAGGTCTTGCGGGAGATCGCGGCGACGTGGAAGTAGGGTATGGTTCCGGATGTGCTCTCCAGCAGAGGATGAATAAGAGCACGCCGGCGGGAGTCGAACCCGCCCTCTCCAGCTTACACCTACCAAGTGGCCTCCGAATCGAACGGAGCCTCAGCCGAGAGATAGCCGCTATTGCGTGCCGTTGCCCGTGTGATCCAGGTTCGACGCCAGGCGCACGGGCACGCCAGGTGCTTCAGCTGGTACCCCGGGGCGCCGTTGGCGGAGCTCCCGGGGCTATGGGATCGGGCGGGCGGATCGGCCACCGCAGCGGCAGAATCAGCCCGTGGTTTCCAGTATACAGGACTTTGCTCCAGTAGCCAAGTGAAACCATCTGGACTGCAATAGTGCAAGGCCGCCACCGTAGTGGCGGAAAACCCTGGTATAGTATAATAGGCCGGTGAACACAACCCCTCTTTTCTCCGCAACGGACAACCCCGCGGCTGACGCAGTTGAGCGCCACATCCGGGCGGCGGCGACCCGGGTGCTGGCGGATGCCCAACTGCCCGGTATCATTGTTGCGGTTCAGCGTGCTCAGACAGCCCCCACCTATCTATGCCTGGGGAGTGATGCGGCGGGGCAGCCGTTGCGCCCCGACAGCCTCTTTCCGGTGGCCTCGATCACCAAGCTGGCCACGGCTCTCGCGGTTTTGCGTCTGGTCGATACGGGTGCCGTGGCGCTCGACGATCCGCTGGCCCGCTATTTACCGGAAGCGGCCGCCGCCCAGCCCGGGGTGACCCTGCACCGGCTGCTCAGCCACACGGCCGGCCTACCGATCGATGTACCCCCCAGCAGCGCGGTGTATGCGCCCGGACTCGATTGGCCGGCCGTGGCTGCGGCCTGCCTGCACGTCCCGCTCCGCCGCGCCCCCGGTCTCCGCCTCCAATACAGCAATGTCGGCTACGGGTTGCTGGCACTGCTGGTCGAGCGGCAGACCAGCCTGGTCTTCTCCGCGGCGCTGCACGCGCTCGTCCTGGCGCCCCTGGGCATCGAAGGCTACCTCGGTGTGGAGCCGCCGCGGCCGCCGGCGGTGCTCGCCGACGTCCAGAGCAGCCATGCCGGCACGGAACTGGAGCCCTTCAACTCCCCATTCTGGCGGTCATTAGCCCTGCCCTGGGCCTGCCTGCTGACCACCGCCGGCGGGGCCCTCCGCTTGCTCGGGGCCTTTGCGCCCCGCCCGGAGGGATTCTTACGCCCGGAGACCGCGGCGGCGGCCACCCATAACCAGACGGGTGACCTAGGCGGCGGGCCGTGGGGGCTGGGACCCGAGGTGCGGGGCCACAAAGCCCCGCACTGGACTCCCGCTGCGGCGAGCCCCGATTCCTTCGGCCACCTGGGTGCCTCCGGCTGCCTGGCCTGTGCCGACCCGGCTGGCGAGGTGGCCTGGACCATTTTCGGCAGCCGGACCAACGCAGGGGGCTGGTTGCTCACGGCCGGTCCGGCCATCGGCGCGGCGATCCTGGCCGGTGCCCCGGAGAGCCGGTAATGCCCCCGATTATTGACGTCGCCCACCTGGTCAAGCGCTATAAAAAAGCCGACCGTAACGCGGTCGACGATATTTCCTTCGCCGTGGCACCCGGCGAATTCTTTACCCTGCTGGGGCCCAACGGCGCCGGGAAGACGACGACGATCTCGATCCTGACCACCACGCTGGCGCCGACGGCGGGGACGGTGCGGATTGCGGGGTACGACGCGGTCCAGGCGGCCAGTGCGGTGCGCCGGAATGTTGGGATCATCTTTCAGAATCCGAGCCTCGACGTGAACCTGACCGCGGAGGAGAATGTGCGGTTCCACGCCATCCTGTACGGGCTCTACCCCTTCCGGCCCACCTTCCGCACCATGCCCCGCGCCTATCAGGACGCGATCCACGAGCTGGCCCGCATTCTGGATATCGACGAAGCGATCTTCAAGCCGATCAAAACCTTTTCGGGGGGCATGAAACGGAAGCTCGAGATCTTGCGTAGCCTGATCCACCAGCCGCAAGTGTTGTTCCTGGATGAGCCCACGGCCGGTCTGGACCCGATGAGCCGGCGCGGCCTCTGGGAATATCTGACCCGGGTACGGGCGGAGCGCGGCACCACGATATTTCTGACGACGCATTACCTGGAGGAAGCGGAAGGTGCCGACACGATCTGCATCATCAACAAAGGTAAAATAGTCTCCTATGGGACGCCAGCCAAGGTGAAAGCCGAGCTGGTCGAGGAATATCTCCTGGTGGATGCCGGCGACCGATCGCGGCTCCGCGCCGAGCTCCGGGCCCGGGGCTTGACGTTTGCCGAAACCCCGCTATTCAAAATTTACTTAAATGGCGATAGTGTGCAAACGATCATCAAAGCGATCGACACGCCGCTAACGTTGCTGCAGACGCATACCCCCAGTCTGGAAGATGCCTACCTATCGATTGTGGGGGAGCCATGACCGACCTGAACGCCATTATCGCCATCGCCTATCGTGACTTCATCAAACTCTTGCGGGACCCGGTCCGCCTGGTCTCGTCCCTGGTTTTGCCGCTGCTCTTCATCGGGATCCTGGGTGGGAGTCTCCAGGCGAATATGGGCCGGGCGGTGGGCTACAATCTGCTGGTTTTTACGTTTACGGGCATCCTGGCGCAGACGCTCTTCCAGTCGACTGCCCTGGGGGTGATTTCGCTGATCGAAGACCGGGAAAACGACTTCAGCCAGGAGATCTTCGTCTCGCCGATCTCGCGCTACTCCATCGTGTTCGGCAAGATCCTGGGCGAATCGCTGGTGGCCCTGCCCCAAGGGGGGGCAATTGTGCTGTTCGGGCTGGTGGTCGGGGTCCCTTTCACGGGCGAAAACGTGCTGCTTCTGGTGCCAGTGGCCATCGCCGTCTGCCTGCTGGGGGGAGCCTTCGGCGTGATCCTTATGGCCAATTTGGGCAGCCAGCGCTCGGCGAACCAGATCTTTCCCTTCTTGATGCTGCCCCAATTCTTCCTGGCCGGGATCTTCACCCCCATCCGCATCTTACCGGTCTACCTGGAGGTGCTCTCCCGCATTTCGCCGTTGCGCTATGGGGTGGACCTGACCCGCGCCGTGTTCTACGCCGGGACGTCCGACTACGAGAAAGTCGTGCTGGCGGGGGTGGGATTCAACAGCGCCGTGCTGGCGGGGCTATTTGCCGTCTTTCTGACCGCCGGCACCGTGCTGTTTGTGCGCAGTGAGCGTAACCGGTAGGCGCAGATCCATACTGATGGTATAGACGACAACGCCGGGCGGGAGCTCCGCCTGTAGCTGATCCCAGCGCCGAGTTTCGATCTGGCAGACAGGAGTGTCCAGTGAGTTGACCACATTCAACAGCCGCACCTGGCCAGCGGTATCGCTGAGCCGAACCGGATGCAAGGTTGCGCCGTCGTAATGCTCCAACGTGAATGCGGGCGCCAACTCGCCGGCCACCAGCCGCCGCCCGATAATCGTCAGTTGCTCATCCAGTTCAAAGGCCTCGCCGGTGCGTTCAACCATAGGTAGGTGCCCCCTTTAGCTTATGAGAATGCCCCTTCTTAATAGCGATAAACGGGCATTTCCTACTTAGCGTCGGCATAAATCGACCGGCGGATCGGTTCGCCGCCATGATTTGTAGCAGGCTGCAGGCGCCGGCCCGCCGGGATCAGGGCCGGGGGGGATCGCTGGCCCCCGCGGATCGGGACTGGAAGGCGATCGCCCGATCCGCGCAGCGCCCGCTGCAGATCATTTACTATGGACCCCCGCCCAAACGCCGCTCCTGGGCTCGCTCAGCGCGTCGCGTTTGCCGCGGTAGCGACACTGGGCCGCGGCGGCAGGGGTCTGCTTATGGGCCCACCCACTGGCGGGTCCGGAGGTCGAACACGAACTTGATCCGGTCGTCCTGGTCGGCGGTCTCGGTGAGCCGGGCCCCGTCGCGCCCAGTGGCGTGGACCGGCCCGACGGCGCGCGGGGTCGGGTAAAATTGGATGGTCGCCGCATCGAGTTGCAGCCCCGGGCTGATGGCGAGCACCCCTTGCGCGGGGTCGCCGGGCGCCGCGGCCCGACCCTCGGCCAGCGTCAGAACGCTATCCTGCACGACCAGGGTCCAGCAGTGGCCGGCCGCCGGCCAGGCGGTACCACATTCAATCGCGGTGGAGGCGCCGCTGAACGCCGGCACCAACCAGTGCCCGGCGACGAAATCGTAGACCAATCGCAGGTGGGCGAACGGCGGGGCGGTGGGCACCAGAAAGAGCCGGCCATCCGTCACCGCCCGGATCCACACCGGCCCCAGGTCCAACGGGAAGGCGTACCAGATGGCCGCCACCACCGCCGCCGCCTGGGTGGCGGTGAGGGTGACGCCTGTGCTGATGTACTGATTATTCTGGGTGTAGCGGATGGACTGGAGGCGGAGCTCCTGCCCATCGGCCGGCCCCTGCCAACAACTGATCGGGGCGATCAGTACCCCCCCGGCCGGGGCCGCCGGGGGACAGGGCACTTCGGTTACCTGCCAGGTGGGGGTGGTACCCAGCGGGAGCCACCGGCGGGTGGTGAGGTCAAAGACGAAGGTCGTGTCCAGGTGCGCCGGATCGACCGGCACCAGGGTAATCCACGGCCCGCTGGCGGCCACGATCCGCACGGCCCCCATTCGGCCGGGAGTCGGATAGTTGGCCAGGCGATCCAGCCCGAGGGCCTGATCGGCCAGCGACCCCTGGTCGACGAGGAGGAGGCCCTGCCGCGGCGTGGCCGGCCCGCCGGCGTCCCCCGCCGCTACGTACATGAGCGCCCGATCCAGTGCGTCGGCCCAGCAATCAACCAGCGTCGCCCCGGCCGGCGGAGCGAACGTGCTGCAATCGGGCTGTGGCTGCCAGGTCCACGGCCAGCCGCCGGCCGGGGCGCGCCAGCGCCCGGTTGCCAGGTCGAGCGCCAGACGCACATTAGCGAAGCGGGCGTCCCGCGGGGTCAGGGTCACCTGGCTGCCCGCGATGGTGCGGATATGGACCGGCCCGATAGCGGGGAGCGCGTAGGTGGCGATGCGCGGGCGCGCGGTCTCGATAGTTTGCGCGGCGGCCGCATAGTCGCTGCCGGCGAAGACCACTAACTCGCCGGCCCCCGCCAACGACTCTGAGAAACGGAGCCACACGCTGACGGTGAGCCCCGCCCCGGGCCCGGAAGGCCCGGTCGTAGTCATCGGCTCGCGGCCCGGTTCGATTGAGAAAAAGCACCAGGTGGCGGCTGGCCGCGAGGATCCGGCAGACCGCGGTGTCGCCCTGCGCACCCTTCTCCGTCCAGAAGCCAATCGCATCGCCCGCGATGCCGGCGGGCCGCTTCAGCCAGTGGCGCACCCGCATGCCGTAGCTGGTCCCGCGCCCGGTGCCCCCGCCCCAGGTATCCAGGTCGCCCTCCACGATCACATCGGCCTAGTGGGCCAGGCCGGCGATAGCCGCCGGGTCGTCCGGCGGGTCACGCGCGGGCGGCGCAAACCGCGTGGCGAGCGCGGCCCGGAATTGGGCCAGGGTCCAGCCGTCATAGACGGGTGGCGCCGGGGCGACCAGCCGCCCCGCATGTACCGCCCCCAAGCCCTCGCCCACGATCTTCATAGAAGCCGGCCACGGCGGCCTCGTCACAGGCAATATGCTCACTGGTCGCGGGCCGTAAGAAGAGCAGGAAGTCGCCCGGCCCCGCGTGGAGCCGCTGGTACTGGGCGGGGGTTTCGAGCAGGCCCAGCACCGCGCCCTCCAGATAGGGGGGTTTTTTCAGCCACTGCTGGACGGTGATGTTCTCGCGCAGGCGGGGATCCGGGACGAACTGGCCGATGGGGGCGGTCGGGGGTGGCGGCGCCCGCGCGCTGGCGATCT
>DATGEF010000902.1:0-3090 GCA_035310405.1 Chloroflexia bacterium
ACGGCGGCAACTGCACGCGGCCGTGGCCGGCTGGTACGAGCAGGCCCACGCTGCCGACCTGGCGCCGGTCTATCCCATCCTGGCCCATCACTGGCAAGCCGCCGAGGTGCCGGCGAAAGCCGCCCCGTATGCCGCCCTGGCCGGCACGCAGGCCCTGCGCCACGGGGCCTATCAGGAGGCGGTCGATTTTCTGACCGCGGCCCTGGCGCAGGACGGCCCGCCGGCCACCCCGGCGGCCCGGCGCCGCCAGGGCTCCTGGGAGTGCCAGCTGGGCGAAGCCTGGAACGGGCTGGGGCGCCAGGACCTCAGCCGCGGCCACCTGGAGCGCGCGGTCGCCCTCCTCGGCTGGCCGGTGCCCACCACGCGCAACCGGCGCAGGGCGCTGATCGGGCAGGTGGGGCGCCAGGTGGGGCACCGCTTGCGCCCCGGCGGCCCGCGCCTCGTGGCCCTGGCCGAGCGCGCCGCGCGGCAGGAAGCCGCGACCGCCTACCAGCGCCTGATCCAGATCGCGGTCCTGGCCAACGATCGGCCCACCGCCCTCCATGCCCTCCTGTGTGGGCTGAATCTGGCCGAAACGGCCGGGCCATCCTCCGTCCTGGCCCAGTTATACAGCGCCATCGGCGTGATTCTCGGCTTTCTGCGGCTGCCCGCCCTGGCCGGCTACTATGGACGGCGCGCCCAGCGGCTGCTCCGCCGCTTCCCCGATCCGCTGACCCGCATCCGGGTGGGAATGACCGGCACTATCGTCGACGTGCAACGGGGCCGGTTGGCCCCGGCGCAAGCCCACCTCCACCCGGCCTACCGGCTGGCGGTCCAGATCGGCGACGAACGGAGCCAGCGCGAAACCGCCTTTTTGCTGGAGTGGATCCTGCACCGGACGGGCCATTTCCGGCAGGTCCAGGCGTTCCACCAAACAATACTGGAACGGGCCTGGCAGAGTACCGATCTACAGACGGAGACCTATTTGCTGGCGCTACAGATTCAATGTCTCCTGCATCTCGGTGCGGGGGCCGCCGCTACCGCCCTGCTCCAGCAGATCCCGGCGTTGCTGCCGGCCGTAACAGGCCCCGTGGAAAAGAGTCTCCTCTATAGCAGCCTGGCGCTTGGCCAGCTCTACGAGGGGACGGCGGCCGCCGCCGTCCCGGCGGCGGCCACGGCGTGGCGGATGCTGGGCACGGCGGCCCCCACCTCGCCGCTGCAGCTGGATATCCTATCGACCTGTGCCGAGGTATACCTGGCGGGTTGGGCGGCGGGAACCCTGGCGCGCCCGGCTGCCGCCCGCACGGTGACCGCGATCTGCCGGGCCCTGGGCCGCTATAGCCAGGTCTTTGCCCCCGGCCGGCCCGCCTACTACCGGTATCGGGGGACGGCGGCCTGGCTGGCCGGGCACCCCCTCCGCGCCCGGTGGGCCTGGCAGCGCAGCCTGGCCGCCGCGCGGCGCCTCGATATGCGCTACGACGCCGCGCTGGCCCATTATGAGATCGGCCGGCACGCCACCGGCGACGCGCGCCCGGTCCACCTGGCCCGCGCCCGGGGTATCCTGGCCGGGCTGGGCGCCACGGGCGACCTGGCCCGCCTGGCCGCCGTCCTGGCTAAACCCCGCCCCGGGCGCCCCTAACGCGTTTCGGGCCGCGCGATCTCGCTAGGCGAGATCCGCTTCCTGGGCGGCGGCCGCGCCGTCTGCGTCTGCCGCCGGCGCCTGCGCTGCGCGCTCCAACAGAAACTGGATGTTCTGGGTGAAGACGCTGGGCCCCTCCCAGGCAGTATACGGGGTGGGGATAGGCACGCTGGCCGCCGGCGCGGCCGGAACGCCATGGCTCAGGAGCTCGACGGTCAGCTGCTGCAGGTCGGTGAGGTACTGGCGCATGCGCACGATGTCCCAGGCGTTGCCCACCGGGCCGTGGCCGGGGACCACGATCTCGGGCGCGAGATGGCCCACCTGCTCCAGGATGCGGTCCCATTGCTCCGGGTCGCCCTGGCGCATCGAGGGGTGGAAGCCGACCTGCACCAGGTCGCCCATGAAGGCGACCCGTTCGTTGGGCAGGTAGAGAAAGGCGTCGCTGTCGGTGTGCCCGCCGCCATAGGTCAGCAGCTCGGCGCTGCGGTGCAGCCCATGGAACACCAGACGGCCGTCAAAGGTCAGGTTCGGCGGCCGCAGCCGCAGGCGGGGCAGCACGGTGGCCAGCGCCCGGTACTCGCCCAGCATCTGGCTGAGCTCGCGCTGCTTTTGCTCGTCGGGCTCCTGCTCCAGCTGCTCACGCAGCGCGTCGAGCGCTTCCGGGTGGGCTTTGGCGTCCTCGATGAGCTCGGCGCCGCGGGTGATGATCAGCTCATGGGTGCGCCCGGTGGCGACGATCTCGGACTCGGTGAAGACCTCGTTGCCGAACACATGGTCCATATGGTGGTGGCTGTTGACCACCCAGCCGACCCGGCGGCCGGTCAGGTGCTCGGCCGTGAGGCGCAAGATGCGCGCGGCGGCCGGCGTCACAAACGTGTCGAAGATCAGGGTTTGGTCGCCCAGGTCCACGATCCCGGCATTGCCCCAGGCGCCCGCGCCGGGGACCGCGATGGCGGCAAACACGCCTTCGGCCACGCGCTCCAGGTGAAAATACTGGTTGTCCGCAAACGAGATGCCGCTAGAGTCCATCCGTGTCCCTCCTCCGCCCGACCCGGGGCCGTCCCGGGCCGGCACACACGATTACGAGCCGCCCGGTCAGGCCGCCGGGTGGGTCACGATGACCCATAGGAGGCCGCGGCGCAGCGAAACGCTGGCCAGGCGCTGGGTCAAAACATTGCTGACGCCCCGGCCCATCCCGGCATAGAGCGTCTCTTCGAGCAACGGGTACTGCAAACCGCTGAGGGTCACCCCTTCGGCGGTATCGAGCGGCAACAACGAGACGAGGTCGCCCCGCTGGCCCGCCAGCTGCCGGACGGCCCGGTCCCGCAACAGAAACACCTCGGTGTCGGCGGTGACGATGCGGGCGGGGACGCGGGCCAGCAGCGGGTGAGTCAGCAGCAGCAGGTTAGCCAGGCTGTGGTCCCAGCGGCCACCCAACGCCCCGGTCAGCACGATCTCGGTCGCGCCGCTCT
>DATGEF010000903.1:0-10809 GCA_035310405.1 Chloroflexia bacterium
GCGCCTAGGGATCTGGCTGGTGCGCGGCCTCATCCAGGGCCTGCCGCTGGCCGCCAATGCGCTGGTCTGGACCACCTTCTACGCGGGCCTGGTCCGCCGTAGCGGGCGCGCCCTGGGCGCCGACCTGCCGCCCGCCTCCTCGCCGGCCCACCCCGCCCGGCGGGCCGCGCTCCTCGGCGGGGTCGCGCTGCTGGGAGTCCTAGGCTGTAATCTACTGCCCGCCGACTTTTCCCTGGGCGCGCAACTGCACTCAGTGGCTGACGCCCCGACTCCGAGCCCGGCGATCCCCCCGTCCGCCACCCCGATTCCAGAAATCGCCTTCCGCGACGTGCCGACGACCCAGGATGAAGTCCATGTGCAGCATATCCTGGTCGCCGACGAGGCGCTGGCCAAGCAAATCAAGGATCAGCTCGACAAAGGCGCGGACTTCGCCGCCCTGGCGGCCCAGTACTCGACCGATACGAGCAACAAGGATAAGGGCGGCGATCTGGGCTGGTTCGCCCCGACCGCCAAGGGCGGCCCGATGGTCCAGGAGTTCTCCGACGCCGCCTTTGCCCTGACCAAGCCCGGCCAGATCAGCGCCCCGGTGAAAAGCCAGTTCGGCTGGCATATCATCCGCCTGATCGAGCGGGGTCCGCAGCCGCTCAGCCAGACCGATCTGGACAAAGCCAAGAGCATAGCCTTTGACAATTGGCTGAAGAAGGAAAAGGACTAATCGAGCATCACGCTCCAGATCCCGGCGACGGCGACGTCGTTCCCGACGCAGCCCCCGCTGCCGACCGTGCCACCGTTCGGGACGACCCCGCCGGCCAGCAGCCAGTATCTATCCGGCATTGCCGGGTGGGAGGCGGAGATATGGGCTGTGGGCTATTTCACCGGGAATACTGGGGATAGGGCCTGGATGTTCCATATCGTGCTACAATACTATAGCAATCCCTGTGCGGCCACCGCGCATCCCGGAGACGGTGGCCGCCGGCTCCCCCCGGCGCGATCGCGCCGGCAGCCGCGGGGCCCCTCACTTGCGGTCGCGGCGGTCGGGATCGCGGCCCGGCAGGCGGTCGCCGAGGAAGCCGCCGAAGAGGGAGCGGACGAAGCTGCCGCTCTGGATATCCCGGCGCAAGGTGTCTTTGGCCTGGCGCTCCTCGGGCGTGAGGATGGCCTGAGGATTGAGCCAGCCGGTCCGCGCGTTGCGCCCCCCGATCAGCGTGGCTCCCAGCTCCTTCCCGGGGCCGCTCTCCAGGTCGGCCGGGTCGCTCGCGGCCACCAGGTCGCGCAATTCGGCCAGGGCGATCTGATAGCGGTCGATCCAGCCGAGCAGGTTCTCCCGGTTGGCCACCAGGTCGGCCCGCGCCGCCAGCGGGTCGCTGGAGGCCATGCGCGTGGCTTCGCGGAACGCGCCGCCGGCCAGGGGGCTCATATCGCGCCACGAGGGACTGCTGCCGAGGACGTGCATCAGGGCGAAGCTGGTCAAGACCGGCAGATCGTGGATGGCGGCGTGGAAGCTATCGTGCTCTTGCGGGTCGGTGAAGAACGGCTGCGCCCCCAGGGTCTCGGCCAGGCTGATAACCTGATTCACGGCGGCTTCCGTCGCGCTGGCCAGGGGCATAATACAGTAGGGCGCGCCACGGAAGAGATCGGCGTCGGCCGGCTCGTCGACCACGGCGTCGGGGTTGATCGCCGGGGCGAGCACGCGCCGGGGCAGGGGGTGCCCGCCGACGAAGCTCACCCCCGGCGGCAACAGCGCGGCCGCCCAGGCGAGCACCTGGCGCTTGCCGGCCGCGGTATCGGTCACGGTCGCGCCTTCCGGCAGCTGCGGGGCGATCAGCCGCAGCATCTCGTGGATCTGGCCGGTCGGCAGGGCGAGGATCACGAAAGCGGACTCGCGGACGGCGGCGGCGGGGTCCCCGGCCGTGCGGTCCACACTGCCCAGCTTCGGCGCCCGCTGCTGCGTATCCGGGTCGGGATCGTAGCCGACAATCGTGAACGGGGTGCCCTTCCCGTCGGGCGACTGCATATGGCGGTGCAGGGCCAGGCCGATCGAGCTGCCCACGGATCCCAGGCCGATAATCGCAATTTGAGCCATCTCAGGTCCTTTCCGCTAGGAGGCAGATCGCGGGGGGTGGGCCGGCCGCCGGCTACGCCCGCGAGAGAAAGAAAAACTCGGCCAGCGCCAGGACGACGAAGAGGAGCAACGCATTCAGGCCATTGAACACCGAGAACAGCACCATACTCAAGCAGGCCACGACATAGAGCGCCAGCAGGCCCGCCTGCCGGACGGCACGCCGCAAATCATGCCGGCGCAGCCGCCCGGTGAACAGGACCCAGCCCAACGCATAGAGCGGCGGGGTGAGCCCGGCGACCAGGGCGCCAAACAGGAGCACCAGGAACCCGGCGATCGACACCGCGGTCGACCCGCTGGCGCTCGGGGGCACGAAAATCAGTAGATAGCCCAAGACCGCCCAGGTGATCGTGCCGAATAGCCAGAACAGGCCCAGGCGCAACGCCTGCGTGGTCGCCCAGAACAGCGCGGCCGGGCCCACCACCAACAAGGCGTAGACCCCCAGCCGCAGGGGGTCCCAGGGGTCGGGCAAGGTCTCGACCTGGCGCCGGGCCAGCAAGCCGACCAGCAGGAGCAGAGCGCCGGCCCCCCCGAGCGCCACGCCCCAGAGGGCACTGGCGCCGGGGGAGCGATTCTCGGCCATGCGCTTAGTTCACCTGGGCCAGCGAGCCGCCGGACGTCTTCACCACGTCGATGCGCGCGGCGAAGGCGTCTTTCAAGTCGTCGATATGGGTGATCACCAGGATCTTCTCGAAATCGTCCTGGATCGAGCGGATCGCCTGCACCAGGCGATCCCGCCCCTGGGCATCCTGGGTGCCGAAGCCCTCGTCAATGATCAGCGTCTGGAGCTGGGCGCCGGCGCGGCGGGCCAGCAGCTTGCTCAGGGCGATGCGCACAGCAAAGTTGATGCGGAAGGCCTCGCCGCCGCTGAACATCTCGTACTTGCGGGCCACGCCCGCCCCATCGGTGATCCGGATATCCAGCGTCTCGATCGTGCTGTCTTTGCTCTTGGCCTGCTTCTGCGTCTCGAAGACCAGGTGCATTCGGTTATCGGTCATGCGGGCCAGCAGCGTATTGGCGTCGTCGGCCAGCTCAGGCACCACCTGCTCGATGATCATTGCCTGGATACCACCTTTGCCGAAAGCGCGGGCGAGGTCGTCAAAAATCCCCTTCTCGGTCGCCGCCCGCACCAGTTCGGCCGCCTTGATCCCCCGCTCCGTCTCGGCGGCCGCCACAGCCTCCAACTCCTGGGCCTTGGCGGCCTGGCCCCGCGCCAGGGTGTCGCAGCGTTCGCGCTCATGTTTCACGATGGCATCCTGCTGCCCCGCCTGCCGGCGCAGCTCGGGCAGATCGACGATGGCGGCGGTCAGCCGGGTTTCTTCGGCACGCTCGCGCGCCAGCCGCGCCCGGTGCATGGCGAGGCGGTCGCGCTCACTGGCCAGGCGGGCAGTGTCCGATTCGAGCTTCTCCTGGGCCGAGCGCAGGTCGGCCCAACGGCTTTCGTACACCGCCAGCTGCCGGGCTTCCGCCTCTACCCGGTGGTGCTCCTCCGGATCATAGGCCAGGCGGGCCAGTTGGTCCTGGGCGTCCTGGAGGGCGGCGCGCTCACTCGCGGCGTAGTCGCCCGCCGCGAGGCGCGCTTCCAGGGCCTGTTGGCTCGCCTGCTCGCGCAGCATCCGCGCCTGGGCGTCGGCCGCGGCGTTCACGTCCCGCTCCAGCGCCGCTTCTCGCTTCTCGGCCATCGGGCGGGCCTTGAGCTGGATCTCTAGCTCGGCGATTTGCGCCTGGATCGCGGCGATCTCGTGCTGGAGGGCGTCCGTTTGCCGGGTGTTGGCTTTCCACTGCTGGCGGCGCGCGGCGATGTCCTGCTCGTAGCTGCTGCGCACCCGCTCCAGGGCGGCCGCGTCGAGGAGCAGCCCGCAGAGCGGGCAGGGCGCGTGCCCCTGGCGCTGCGCCGCTTCCGCCGCGGCAATGCCGGCGTTGAGTAGCTTCAGCTTGGCGTGCAGCCCGTCGGCCTCCTCTTTCAGCTTCTCGTTCGCCCCCTTCAAGCCGGCCACCTGCTGCTGCAGCGTATCCAGCGCTACGTGCGCGGCGCGCCAGGCCTCGTCCACGGCCAGCAGCGCGGTTAACCGGGTGCGGGCCTCGGCCAGCTGGCGCAGATAGTCCGCATGCTGCGCCGCCACGCGCCCCTGCTCGGCGATGCTCCGCCCCAACATCGCGATCTCATTGGCCAGCATATTGCGGCCCTGGTCGATCGCCCGCTCCAGCCGGTGGATCTCACCCTCGACGGTGCGGCAGGCGCGGGCCAGCTCGCTCAGCTCCCCCAGGCGGGCGCGCAAGGTCTGCAAGCGCTCGTAGTTGGCCGTGATGCTCGCGCGCTGGGCGATCACCTCCTGGTAGCGGAGCAAATTCGCTTCGAGATCGTGGATCGCCCGGTCCGCTTTGCTGATCTCGACCTCGTCTTGCGCGGCACGAGCGCGGATATTGGCGAGCTCGGTTTCATCTTTGGCCAGGGCGGCGACCAGCAGCCGCAGCCGCTCGGCATCCGTCGCCGCGCCCTCCAGCGTCTGCTGGGCCGCGTGCAGGTAGACGGCGATCTCGGCGGCTTCCTGCTCCAGCTCCGACTTACGCGCGATCTGCCGGTCCAGGTCCTGCAGGGTGACGGCCAGGGCGCGCCGATCCGATTCCCGGGCGCGCCCCAGCTCGCGCGCGCGCTCGGCCAGCACGTCGTAGGCTTCCAGCCCCAGGATGCGGGCCAGGATATCTTTACGCTCGGTGGGGTTTTTGATCGTGAACTCGTCGGCCCGGCCCTGGCGCAGAAACGCCGAATTGACAAAGGTCTCGTGGTCCATGCGCAGCCGCTCAGTGATCTGGCGCTGGGTATGGCGTAGGTTGTCGCCGCTGATATCGCGCCAACCCCGCTCCGGGTCCCGCACCTGGAAAGACAGCCGGCCGATGGTCGTCTTCCCCTTGCGCGAGCGGCTGCGCAGCACGCGGTACTGCTGGTCGCCGAGCCCGAACTCCAGGTCGACGCCCATCTCGGTCTCGCCCTGGGTAATCAGGTCCTCGTCGTCGGCGTGGGCCTGGGCTTCGCCCCACAGCGCCCAGGTCATCGCCGTGAGCAGCGCCGACTTGCCGGCCCCGTTCTCGCCGGTCAGGCAGGCGATGTGGATGGGCGCGAAATCGATCGGCGCGCTCTGGCCGCGATAGCTCATGAAGTTCTTTAAGGTCAGGCGTAGCGGGATCATGGGGTGGCAGGCTCCTTCGACGCGGGCGTGTATGCCTTCATTATACCATAACGGCCCGGCCGCCGGTTCAGGACCGGCCTATGGGTCAGGCGCGATGCGTACTAGCGAGAGCAAGGGTAGCCCTAAATCACGTATTTTGATCAGCACTCCATGCAAGGCGGTTTGATCTACCAGGGGACCCATCAGGATGGTTTCCCCATTGCTTACCAGCGTGATGGTCAATCCCTCAAACCAATCCGACCATTCACTGTCCAGATGCCCCTTGACGACGATCTGATAGATCTCTTGTCGAGCTTGTTCGCTTTCCATGCCTGTTCTCCTTGCGCTCCTTCCTGCGCTCCTTCCTGCGCTCCTTCCTGCGCTCTCACCGTCAAGGGAACATCGTGGTCAGCGTGGGTGCCAGGTCACCTTCCCGCCCGTGCTGGTTAGCCCGCAGGTGGTGGTTCTGGCAGGGGCGCCGCGGCCGCGGCCGCCGATGGACGCTGGCGACTCTGGATGATGGCCAGACCGGTGAGAGCCAGCAGCCCGCTGATGCACAGCCAGGCGAACAGGTCACCGATCGTGGCGTAGATGGTGCGGACTCCGTGTATCGGCACGTCGGCGACCAGGACCTGTTGGTCGGTGGTGAAGTAATCGGAGGCGGCCAGGACCCGACCTTCGTAATCGACCGCCGTCGAGAGCCCGCCGCTTGCCTGACGCACGAGGGAGAAGCCGTTTTCCATCGCCCGGAAGGTGGCGCGTTGGGTATGGGCGGGGTCGATCGCCTGCCAGTCGTCGGAAGGCCCGAACAGCAGGTCGGCTCCGGCCTGTCCGGCCTGGCGGATCATGCCCGGAAAGTCTTGATCGAAACAAATCACATTGGCCAGCCGCCCATACGGGCTATCGACCAAGGGCACCTTGCCATCGCCCAGGACGAAAAGGCCTTCTTCCCCAGGGGCCGGGTGGGTCTTTTCGTAAGTCCAGACCACGTTGCCCGTGGGATCCAGCAGTACGGCTTCGTCCAAAAGAAATGGAGGTTTGCCGCCGGCGGGCAGGAACACGGCCAGCCCCAAGTCCAGGTAGATGCCTTCCTGCCGGGCCAGGGCGCCAGCCCGCCGGATCAGGACCGGCGCGTCTTCTTGCAAGATGGCGGCGCCCGTTGGCGACGATTCGGGCCAGAGGACGATTTTGGCCCCGGCGCGCGCTTCCTGTTGGCTGCGGGCGAAAAGGTCGTCGTCGATCGTGGTGAAGGCGGCGCGGGCCAGGGCGCGGTCGGCCGGAGTGGCCTGCCCGGCCAGCAACAAGTCCAGGGTCCGGTGCGGCAGTTGCTGGTTGAACGCGGCGACCGCCGCCTGGGAAGCACTGAGCCCCGCGACGCGTACCGTGGTCGCTTCCGGCGGGAAGAGCGCCAGCCGGGCGCCGCCCCCCAACAGCACCACGGCGAGGACTCCGGCATACAACAACCCGCCGCCGCGCACCACGGGCCAGGCAAACCCGCGCTCCCACGCCCAGTTGACGACTGCCGCGCCCCAGGCGATCAAAAAGGTGATGCCCCAGATCCCCGTCACCGACACCAATTGCAGGAGGGGCAAGTCCCCATACTGCGAGTAAGCACTGGAATAATAGGACCCTAAGGGGCCGAAAGAGCTGAGGTACTCCAGCGTCGTGACGGCCAGGGGAAAGACCAGGGTCCCGCTAAAGCCGTGGAGCCGGGGCGCCAGGAGGCGGTCGGCCAGGAAGGACAGGGTCGCCACCAGGGAAGTGAACACGACAAGGGCATAGGGGATAATGCCGGGATACAGAATGGTCCCCTGGGTGACAACAGCCGCGGCCGCCGACCGGACCAGCCAGGCCAGCAAGAGGCCGGGAAGCAGGCGCTGGGTGCGGACGAAACGCAGCAGAAACACCGGCGCGAGCCAGGCCGCCAACGGGATGACCCACCGGCCCCCCGCGAACAGCAGCAAGGCTGCCGCCACAGCCAGCCAGAGGTACGATCGTCGATCCGGGGTGTGCGCCGGAGGGATGGTGCGCTTAAACATCGTTGGAACTCCTCTCTTGGATTCCCCACTCAACGTTCTCGCCTGGTTTAGCGACCAGACAGCTTGGTGAATCTGTAGCTCGATCATGAATGGTGTTCTGAAAAGCAGTGTACCAGGCGGCAGGGTGGGTGGGCACCCATCCAAGGGTGGGAACGGGGGGTGGGTTTTCCTGGACGTTAAGAAAGCAGCGGGGTGGGCAACCGATGAAAAGGGGGAATCCAGCAGGAGTGCTACACGAGGTTGAGCTCCCGTGCTCTCGCGATGGCCTTCGTCCGGCTCTCGACCTGGAGCTTGCCGTAGATCGCGTTGACATACCATTTCACCGTGCTCACCGCGATCACGAGCCGGTCCGCAATTTCACGATTGGAGCAGCCGGCGATGATCAGCCGCAGCACCTCCCGTTCGCGTTCGCTCAACGGCTCGCCGAGCGGGACCATTCCCGATCCCGGTCCCGCTACCGCAGCGGGCGACCCGTCCTCGTCAGGCGCGCGGCCCAGCAGAGTCAGGAGTTGTTCGCGATAGTGCGGGGAGCCGGGCAGCTCCCCGGGCGGTCGATGGCGCATCTGCACCAGCAAATGCGCCATGGGTGCCCCTTCATCCACAAAGAGACGGATGTAGCCCTCCGGTTCGGCAAGGGCCAGGGCGCGCGCGAGCCGCGCGAACGCCTGATTCCCCGCACCGGACGCGTGCAAGGCTTCGGCTTGCAGCATGAGAATCTCAATCACACTGCCCGTGCGACCCTGCGCCTCGGCCAGTTGCAACAGGTTTGCGAGCCACTGCGCGGCCTCGTCGAGCCGGCGCTGGCTGAGGAGGACGCGGACCAAGGTCAGATACTCACGCTCCCGTACATGGTGCAACTCCTGGTCCACGCTGAGGCCGCTGCGCTGTACCCAACCCCCGGCCGCCGCCGCATCCCCTTGCCTGAGGAACAACCAGGCCTGAGCGGCGGCGACGTGCGCGGCGCTCGACTGGGCAACGTGCGGCCGCTCCGCGAGCTGTAACGCCTGCCGCATCAGTGCGCTGGCCCCCTCGGCCTCGCCCCGCGCCTGCTTGACGAAGGCCAACCCGATATAGGCTTGCAGGATCACCTGCGTATTCCCGGTCTGGGCGCCGAGCGTGATCCCTTCTTGGAGCAGGGCGGTCGCGCCGTCCAGATCGTTCCATTCACACTCCAGCAGGCCCCGGCCCACATAGGCCGGAGCCAGCGCCGGTTGCTGCCCACCCCGCTCCAGGGCCTGCTGAAGTGCCTGGCGATAGGTCTGATCTGCTTGATGCAGATGGCCTTGGAGGATTTGCAACTGCGCCAGATCATGGGTCACCAGAAAGACCGCATAGAGGTGATTGACGTCCCAACTGATGTGAGCGGCTTCTACCAGTGCCAGGCTCGCGGCCCCCATCGCGCCGCTCAACCAGTGGGCTTTGCCCAGATACCAGGCGACATACGCCCGGGCCAGGCTCTCCCGCGGGAGATACGCCAGAGCCAGACGTGAGAGCGTGATGGTGCGCGGAAGATCTCGCTGAGTGAGAGCGATAGACGCACGAATTGCGGCTATCCGGCCCCTGATTTCGGCCGAGCTCTGCGCCCCACTCGACATCGGCGGTTGCGCTGAATGGTCATCCGCTACCGGATGGAGGCCAAAGGTGCGCTCGATGTCCTGAAGATGCAGCTCAGCAGCAGCATTTTTCCCACTGACGAACAGTAGCCACCCCTGCAAAACAGCGATCTCGATGTTGGAGCGTACCAGTTGATCGGGTAGCGCGGCGACCCAGCGTTGGAGGGTGGCGATCTCACCCCGCCGGACAAGAGCGTTAAATGCTTGCTCAATCAGGCGGGCGGCTTGCGTGAAATCGGGGGCCGCCAGCGCGTGGTACACGGCGTCGTGCGTCAGACCTTGCTGCTCATACCAGGCGCTCGCGCGCCGGTGGAGGGCGGGCACCAGCGCAGGATGTTTGCGCTGCAAGCGATGGCGCAACGCTTCGGCGAAGAGCTGGTGATAGCGATACCAGCACCCCTCAGCATCCAGCGGCAAGAGAAAGAGATTGGCCTGTTCTAACTGCTCCAGCAGCGCCTGCCCGCTGGCCTCCCCACCAGGCACACCCAGCACGGCATCACAGAGTGATCCCTGAAGTCGTTCCAGAATCGCGGTCTGGAGCAGAAAGGTCTGGATCGGCGCGGGCTGCTGAGCCAGGACCTCCTCAACCAGATAGTCGATGATGTAGCGGTGGCTGCCGGTAAACGCCTGGAGAAAGCCGGCGACGTCCTTGTGCCCTTGCAGCGAAAGGGCCGCCAGCTTCAGCCCCGCAATCCAGCCTTCCGTGCGGGCCGCCAACGCCGCGACGTCTGCGTCTGAAAGCTCCAATCCGCGCCCCCGAGTCAGGAATACCGCAGTTTCCTCAGCGGTGAAGCGCAGATCCGCTGCGCGGATCTCGGTCAAGTGCCCACGCGTGCGCAGGCGGGCCAGGGGCAGAGGGGGGTCGGCCCGTGTCGCCATCACCAGGTGGAGGTGAGGGGGCAGATGGTCGATAAGATAGGTGACCGAGCGATGGATCGGGGGCGCCGTGATCAAATGGTAGTCATCCAGCACCAGGGCAACCTCGTGCGGCAGGGTAGCCAGCGCATTGATCCAGACAGTCAAGACGGTTTCGATGGCTGGAAGAGGCGAGAGAGGGGATCCCTGAAGGAGCGCCAGGGCGGATGCACCACTGTCCGGATAGATACGCGCGAGAGCCGTGAACAGATAGGACCAGAAGCGGGTGAGGTCATCATCGGCCGGCTCCAAAGATACCCAGGCCGATCGCAGAGGAGCGTGCTCCAGCCAGGTAGAGAGGAGAGTCGTCTTGCCAAAGCCGGCCGGGGCGGCGACGAGGGTGAGGGGGCGTTGGCTGCCTAGTTGGAGCTGGCTCATCAGGTGCGGGCGCGGAATCAGGTCGGCACCGACCGCGGGCCTGACGAGTTTCGTGACCAGGAGCACTTGCTCACTCGTGAGACCTTTCGCGTCCCCTGCGGCCAGCGCGTCCTGGGGGGCAAGATTGTTTGGCATCGGTTTTGCTCTCCTACAGCTCTCCTACAGCTCTCCTACAGCTCTCCTACAGTAGAATGCGGCTCTAGCGAGCGCTGGCCGCCCGCCTCCGGGCGGGCTTAATAAAAGAGCAGGGGCAAGGACCGGACGGCGATGTTCGTGATCACGAGCCCTCCATCCGGGCCGCGCCGCGCCTGGAAGCTGTAAATGTCGGTCACGGTGTCCAGGGGGCTCGCGCCGTGGTAGAAGGTGAGGGAGGCCGTGAACCGGCCGCCGGTACTGCCGCGCCCGCCGCCCGCGGCCAGGGGCACCTGGAAAGCCACACGATCGGCGGTCAGGGCAAAGCCCCAGTAGCCGAAGTGGTCCGCAGGACTGGCCGTGCCTCCGCTACGATAGACATCCAGCACCACGCGGTCAGCTTGCTTATCGGGCGGGCGCGTATCGACCCGGCGGATGGTCGTCTG
>DATGEF010000904.1:0-15902 GCA_035310405.1 Chloroflexia bacterium
CCTGCGGAATGGCAGCCCCTCCTCGATCTGGTCAGCGATGTCTATGAACACGCCGACACCGACCGCGCCCTGCTGGAACGGGCGCTGGATCTCACCTCGCAGGAGCTCCTGGAGCGCAACCGGCAGCTGACGGCGGCCCACGCCCGGATCGACGTCGATTATGCGCAACTCACGGCCGATTTACAGCTGGCGCAGCAGATCCAGCGCCAGCTGATTCCGACAGGCGCGCATACCCTGCAGCAGCTCCATTACTACAGCAGCTATCACCCGGCGAGCGCCGTCGGGGGGGACTATTTCGATTGCCTGACTGGGCCGGGCGGGCGGGTGGTGCTCTTGATCGGGGATGCCACCGGCAAGGGCGCGGCCGCGGCGATGCTGATGGCCGCCGTGAAAAGTGCGGCCCTGACCGTGGTGGCCCACCAGGGCGACCCCGCCGGGCTGCTCCGCCACCTGAATACGCGGGTCCGATCGCTGGGCACCCAGGGGATGACCCTCTGTGCGTTGAGCCTGGCGGCCGGCACCCGCAGCCTGCAGATCGCGAACGCCGGCCATCTGTACCCCTATTTGCTGGGCCCGGGGGCGCCGCCACGCCTGATCGACCTGGACTCGGGCCTGCCGCTGGGATCGGTGGGCAGCCCCGGCTACCAGGCGACGAGCCGGCTCCTGCAGCCGGGCGACCGGCTGGTCCTCTATACGGACGGGCTGGTCGAAGCCACCGACGCGCACGGCCGGATGTTCGGCTTCGAGCGGCTGGAAGCGCTGTTGGCGGCCCGGGGCGCGGCGCCGGCCCCGGAGCTCAGCGGCCAGCTGTTGGAGGCGGTGGCGCGGCATCAGGGCCCCACCCCCCCGCAGGATGACATCACCCTGGTCATCGTCGATATCCTGGCGGCCGAATAACGCGAGGAGCGGACGAGTTACGAGTTTTGAGTTTTGAGTTTTGAGTTGGCTGGCAATTGGTTATTAATCAGCGATCCCTCGGCGCCCGATCCACAATCGCGCAGAGAGGCCGTATTCCGCACGCTGCCCCCGAATCGCCGCGCTCCCGGACTGTAGGAGCGGGCTCCATCCGCGCGAACTTACGACCGGGCTCGTCCCCTGGCGTGCTAGTGGGGGTCGGGGCGGGTCTCAGACCCGCCTGTTGCCGGGGCCCGCCCGGCCCCTGGCCACGACCCACACTCTACCCACCAAGCGGGTCTGAGACCCGCTCCTACCCCAGCCGAGTCGCCCTCGGCGGCTTAAGTTCGCGCGGATGGGAGCGGGCTCTGTCCCGCGATGCCGCCTCAGGATGCTGCTGGGCCGCACCGGCCCGCCGGAGAGCCGAGCGAGGACGAGGGCAGGGGTCCGCACGCCTATACACCGCACCCGCAGCGCGTGGCATGGTCCTGGGGCAGGACGCCTAGCGGCTAAAGGCCAGTATTCCGCGCTCGGCACTCGGTTCGCGCCCCACCATCGCGGGACAGCGCCCGCTCCTACCGACGCGGGGCGGCGGTGGTTAGGACGAGTTTTGCTCGCGCAGCGGTGCGGCAGGCATATTTTTAAGTTTTGAGTTTTGAGTTGGCGGGCCCTTGGGCATCGGTCACGGCCTACTGCCTACTCGTCGGGTCCCGCGTCTCCCAATCCAAAATCCAAAATCCAAAATCCAAAATCCGAGGGTCCAAAATCCGAGGGTCAATCCGTGCCGGTCCGCCGCGCCGGCGGGGCGATCGGCTCGCCGGCCCCCGGCGGCTCGCCGGCCGCGGCGCGCGCGCCGCTGACCAGCCGCACCAGCCGGCGCGTGACGGCGGGCCCGGCCGGGACCGGCGCCGCGGGGGCCAGCGGCAGGGGCAGGCTGAAATAGACCGCAGTGCCCTGCCCGGGGGCGCTCCAGGCGCCGATCCGGCCGCCATGGGCTTCGACGATGCGTCGGGCGATGGCCAGCCCCAGCCCGGCGCCGCCCCCGTGGCGCGACCGCGCCCGGTCGGCGCGCCAGAAGCGGTCGAAGATGTGCGGCAGGTCCTCCGCCGCGATGCCCGTGCCCGTATCGGCCACGGTGAGCCGCAGACCGGCCGGGCCGGGCGCCGGGTCCGGCCCCGCGTGGAGCGTGATGGTGCCGCCGGCCGCCGTGTAGCGTAAGGCGTTGCTCACCAGGTTGCTCAGCACCTGGGCCACTCGTTGCGGGTCGGCCACCACCTCGGGCAGCCCGGCGGCCGCCTCCACGCGCAGGGTCACCCCGGCGGCCTGCGCCGGGGCGGCGAAGGCGGCGGCCGTGGTCTGCAGTACGGCCGCCACATCCAGCGGCTCCGGGTAGAGCGGCAGCTGACCGGCATCGGCGAGGGCCAGCAGGCGCAGGTCCTCGATCAGGCGCTCCAGCAGCGCGGTGGCGTCCAGCAGCGCGCTGACCTGCGCGGGCGTGGCCTCGTAGATGCCATCCTGCATGCCCTCCAGGCGGCCGCGGATGATCGACAGCGGCGTGCGCAGCTCATGGGCCACGTCGGCGGTCAGCTGGCGGCGCTGGGTGTCGGCCTGGGCCAGGGCCGCGGCCATGGCATTAAAGGCCGCGGCCAGCGCGTCGATCTCGCGCGCCGCGCCCCCGGTGACCCGCACGCTCATGTCGCCGGCCGCCAGGGTCTGCGCGGCCTGGGTCAGCCGGCCCAACGGCCGGCTCAGGCGGCGGGCGAAGAGCGTGGCCAGCCCCAGGAGCACCGCGGCCAGCCCCAGCCCGGCACTGGCGAAGGCGCGCATGATATCGCTTGGCACCGCGCTGCGCCGCACCGTGCTCACGGGCATCGGCGGATCGACCAGCAGGGCGCCGACCTCGCCCGTTTTGCTCGGGATGGGGATGCGCCAGAAGCGGTCGGTCGTGGGCACTGCGCTCCCCAGCGGGAGATCGAGCCGGTTCGTGGCCAGCACATGATTCGTGGGGTCGATCAGGGTATAGTTATAACTCGGGCCTACACTCGTCCCGGTCTTGGGCGAGTCGGGGGTGGCCACCAAGTTGGGCGAGTCGGAGGTGGCAAACAAGCGGGGCAGCAGGGTGTCGACGCCGTCCCAGGAGCCCTGCTGGGCATAGAAGCCGGCTAGCTGGTTGGCGGCGACGAGTGGCGTCGAGCCCTGGCTGAACTGCGTCACCAGCGCCTCGGCGTCGGGCCGGGCGGTGAGGATGGAGAGGCCGAAAAAGCCGAGCATGCCGCCGATGCCCAGGATAATCACCAGGCCAAAGGCGCGCAAGATCACGCTGAACAGCGGGGGGTGCCGGGGCGGGCCGCTGTCCGGGGCGCCGGGCGGCCGGCCGGCGTGCTTAGGCCGGGACATCGCTGGGCTCCGCGAATTTATACCCGACGCCGTAGACCATCAGGATGTACTGGGGATCGTGCGGGTCGGGCTCGATTTTGCGCCGCAGGTTTTTGATGTGGGCGTCGACCGTCCGGTCATAGCCGGCATATTCGGTATCGTAGACCAGCGCCACCAGCTGGGCGCGGGTAAAGCAGCGCCCGGGCTCGCGGGCCAGCACGGCCAGCAGATCGAACTCGGTGGCCGTCAGGTCGATCAGGGCGCCGTCCCGGCGCACCGTGCGGCGCTCCAGGTCGAGGCTCAGCCCGCCGGCGCGCAAGATGCCGCTATAGGTCAGGCTGCTGTCGGTGCGCCGCAGCACGGCACGCACCCGGGCCACGAGCTCCCGGGGGCTGAACGGCTTGACCACGTAGTCGTCGGCGCCGAGCTCCAGGCCGATCAGCCGGTCGGCCTCCTCGACTCGCGCCGTGAGCATGATGATCGGCAGCTTCTGGGTGGCCGGGTCGTGCCGCAGGGCGCGGGTGAGGTCGAGGCCGTCGAGGCCGGGGATCATCAGGTCGAGGACCAGGAGGCTGGGCCGCTCCGCGCGGGCCAGACGGAGGGCGGTGGTCCCATCGCCCGCCGTCAGCACGCGGAAGCCGGCCCGGTCCAGGTAATCGCGCACGAGGGTCACGATCCCCGGCTCATCGTCCACCACGAGGATGGTACGCGTCGCCACATCAGGCCTGCGGAGTCTCGCTGGGCGGCGGGCCACCCGCCGCGGGACCATGCGGGCCCCGGGCCGTCTCACCGCCATGCGGGGGCCCCCAGTTCCAGCCGCGCCCGCGGAAGAAGCGGAAGCAGAGGCCCACCAGCAGGATCAGGCCCAGGATCTGGATCAGCCCGCCGAAGATGCGGAAAGGGATACTCAGCAGCGAGCCGATATGCGCGCGGAGGCCCGCCGGGCCGACCGCGGCCCCATAGCCGCCCGGAGCGCCGAACTTACCCCAGTACGCGGGGGGCGCCTGGGTCTGCCCCGGGTAGTCGCCCGGGTTGGCCGGCACCCAGCCCGGCGGCACCGGGGCCGGTTGGGCGGCTTGCGGCGGCTGCGCCGGCACCCAGCCCGGCGGCGGCTGCACCGGCTGCGCGGGCACCCAGCCCGGCGGCGCCGGGGCCGGTTGGGCAGCTTGCGGCGGCTGCGCCGGCACCCAGCCTGGCGGCACCTGGGCCTGCCCCGGGAATTTCGCGACCCGCACGCTCATATCATTCGACCCGCTCGCGCGCCCGCCGAGGGCCACGAGCAGGGCCAGCCCGGCCAGGATCACTGCGGCCCAGCCCTGCCAATTCCGATTCCGTTCCATTGTCGAAACCTCCCCTATCATCTTGTTGCCTGGCGACCCTACGGCGATCGCCGGTGTGTGTCATCGATAGTCCCAGTATAGCGCGGGATTGTGAAGCGAATATGAAGATGTACGGGAGATATATCGGCCCGCGGGCCCGGCTAGCCCTTAACCGAGCCGGCCAGCAAGCCGCGGATGAAATAGCGGCTCAGGAAAATATAGACCAGCAACGTGGGCAGCGCGGTCAGCAGCGAGCCGGCCATTTGCATGCCGAAGTTCGTGCCCGCCGTGCTCGATCCGAGCCCGGCCAGCGCCACCGTGATCGGCTGCACCGTCGGGTCGCTGGTGATGCTGACCGCGAACAAGAATTCGTTCCAGACGGCGGTGAACTGCCAGATCAGGACGACCACGAAGGCCGGCACGCTGATCGGGAAGACGATGTAGCGATAGATGCCGAAGAACCCGGCCCCGTCGATCGTCCCCGATTCGATCAGCTCGGTCGGCACGTCGATGTAGTAGTTGCGGAAGATCAGCGTCGTGATCGGGATACCGTAAATCACATGGACCAGGATCAGGCCCGGGATGCTGCCGTAGATATTGACGGTCTGCAGGAACTGCACCAACGGGATCAGGATCGCCTGGTAGGGAATGAACATGCCGAAGAGGATCAGGGCAAAGATCAGGTTCGACCCGCGGAACTGCCATTTGGAGAGGACATAGCCGTTCAGGCTGCCCAGGATCGCCGAGATGAGGACGGCGGGGATCGACAGGTAGATACTGTTCAGGAAGCTGGTGTGCAGGACATCCCAGGCCAGCTGGTAGTTCTCCAGGGTCGGGGCGGTCGGCGGCGCCCAGATGTTGCTGTTCGCCACCTCGGCCGTACCCTTAAACGAGGTGGTCAGCCCCACATACAAGGGGACCAGGAACAAAATCGCGAAGAACACCAGCAGCGCATACAGGAGGATGCGCAGCCCGGAGACCCGCTCGCCGTCGACGGCCGGCGCGGGCCGGGCCAGCGTGGGGGCGCTCATCGGGCCACCTCCGATCGCAGATTGGTCCACAGGTAGGGGATGATAATGATCGCCACGAACACGAGCATGATCATGGCGACCGCGGCGGCCCGGGCGAACAGGTTGTCGCCGAAGGCCAGCTCAAATAAGTAGAGCGACGGCATGTCGGTGACATAGCCGAGCGCGGGGCTGCCGCTGGTCATCACGTAGACCAGGTCGAAGATCTTCAGCGACAGGTGGCCCAGGATAATGAGCGCCGACAGGATCACCGGGTTGATCAAGGGCAAGACGACCCGGCGATAGATCGCGACCTCGCTAGCCCCGTCCACCCGGGCCGCCTCGCGGAGGTCGTCGGGGATGCCGCGCAGGGCCGCCAGGAACATGGCCATCGTGAAGCCCGACTCCTGCCAGATGGCGGCCAGGATGAGCGCCGGCAGCGCCAGCTGCGGGTTGGTGACCCAGCCCAGCTGCAAGAAGACCCAGCGCCAGATCGTGCCGGTCACGACGAAGGAGAGCGCCATGGGCAGCAGATAGACGTTGCGGAAAAAGCCCTCGGCCTTGACCTTCTGGTCGAGCAGGATGGCCAGCCCCATGCCGAGCCCCACACAGCCGAGCAGAAAGACGACGGTGAAAATGCCGTTGTTTTTGAGATCGGTGAGAAACCGGTCGGTCTGGAAGAGGCGGGCGTAGTTGTCGAAACTCGAAAAATCGGCGGCCGGAAAGCGGATCGGGCCGACCTGGTTCATGGTGCCCAGGCCCCGCCAGTTGGTCAGCGAGGCCCAGCCGTTCCAGGCGATGAAGCCGTAGACAAAGAGCGCGACCGCGAGGATCGAGGGCAGGATCATGAGGATCGCGGTCAGGCGGTCCCGGCTGACCGGCCGACGGCCAGGACGGGCCGGGATCACCCGAGCGGCCGGCTCGGCCCCGGCCGCCGGCTGCGTGGCCGCCTGCGGCGTGACGATATTGCTGCTCATACCGTAGGCTCCTTACGAGACGAGCGATGTGCTACGCACCGCTGCGCGAACAGCGGTCAGCGACGAGCGGTCAGCGACGAGCGGTCAGCCCTTCGCCAGAAGATAACAGTTATCATAAGCCACCAGTGTTGCCCCTTGTGCTGCGCGCCGATCATGTGTAGACATAAATATTAGCAAAAACAGCAAAAGAATTGTCATTCTGAGTGCAGCGAAGAATCACAACGTGCAACGACCAGCGCCAACCGCCCCGTAGTGATCACCGGCAGCCCGCGAAGGCGGGCTTCGCCCATCGTTGCCGCGGCTTCAGCCGCCGGGCATCCCGCCCCAGGACCCTGCCGCGCTTAGATTGATCGGCATGGGGCTGCAGAGGGCGCGCCCCCCCGGATTCTTCGCTGCGCTCAGAATGACAGATCTTTTGCTTTCTGCTAATAAAATACATCATCGCCTCATTAACGAGCGATCCTTATTATGTAATGTTATCTAGGGACTAGCCGCTCACCGCAGCGAACGGTTACGAGCGGTCAGCAGTCAGCAGTCAGCAGTCAGCTAGCTGATCGCTGACCGCTGTTCGCGCAGCGGTGCGTAGCACATCGCTGACCGCTGACCGCTCGTCGCTCGTCCTACTTCAAAAGGTCCGCGGCCTGGCTCTGCAGGCTCGCCGCGGCCGCGGCCGGATCGGCCGGGTTCGCGATGAACGTGTTGATGCCCGTGTTGAGGGCACTGGCGAAGGCGTCGTTCGTCGCCGAGCCGTGGGGGGCACTGCCCACCAGCGCGGTCGCGGAGGCGAAGTCGGCGGCCGCATCCTTCATATAGACGTCGAATTTACTGGTGTCCACATCGGTGCGGGCCGGGATCGAGCCTTTGCGCAGGTTGAAGGTCACCTGGCCGACCTTCGAGGCCATGAGGGCCAGGAAGTGATTGGTATTGGCCGTGTTCTTGGCCCCCTTCGGCAGCCCAAAGCTGTCGGTAATGACTTTGAAGATGCCCTTGGTGCCCGGGCTGGGCTCCCAGCCCATCTTGGTCGACCAATTGGCCGCATCGTTCGCCTGGAAGTAGCCTTTGGCCCAGTCGCCCATGACGGTCATGGCGGCCTTGCCGTTCTGGACCTGGCCGGCCGCCTCATCCCAGGTGTGGCCCGCGAAGTCGTCGTTGATGTACTTGTTCTGCCAGACCTTCTGCAGCCCGCCCAGGGCGTAGACGACGCTCGGGTCGGTCCAGGGGGTCTTGCCGGCCATCAGCGACTTGAACGTGTCGGGCCCGCCCTTGGCCAGGAGCATGTCCTCGAAGAGCATCGTGATCGACCAGTTATCCTTGCCGCCCACAGCCAGGCAGGGGATGTTCTTGGCCTTGAGGGTCGCGCACGCCGTGAAGAAGTCGTCCCAGGTGGTCGGCGGCTGGATGTTGTTGTCGCTGAGTATTTGCTTGTTGTAGAAGAGCTCGTTGCCACGGTGGACATTGGCGGGCACCGAATAGATCTCGCCGTTCGTGCTCACCAGGTCGAGCAGCTGCTTGGGGAAGGAGCCCGTTATGTTCATGTCTTTGTACAGCTGGGTGATCGGCTGCATCTTGCCGGCCTGCACGTAACCGGCGAGCAGCTCGGGGCCGCCATGCACTTGGAAGGTATCGGGGGGCTGGTTGCCCTGCATGCGGGTCTTGAGCACGGCCTTGGCTTTATCGCCGCCGCCGCCGGCCACGGCCGCATCGATCACCTGGACATTGGGATAGAGCTGTTTGTAGAGGCCGAGGATGTCGTTCTTGCCGTCGGCTTCGCCGCCCGCGGTCCACCAGCTAAAGAACTCGAACTGGCCGCTGGCGCTGGGATCGGGCTTGATGCCCTCGGCGGCGAGCAGATCCAGGGGCGCGGCGGCGGTGCCGCCGCCCGTCGCCACGGTCGCGGTGGCGGTATCTCCACAGGCCGTGATCACCGGCAGGGCGATCAGACCCAGCACGGCCAGCCCGGCCAGGCGAGATTGTAGCGTTTTCATAATTTCCTCCTCTGGTAGCCATTGATATTACTGCCGAAAGGACGGGACCGCTTGCGCCCGGACGGGGCAAGGGGCCGTAGCACTCGCCATCTTACGGGAGCCGGCCCCACTTGTCAAGCGGCCGCGCACCTCGAGGCGGCGCGGCCCTTGACGGCGATCCGGGCCTGTGCTAGACTCCGCGTATGCTGCCGCCGCTCGTCGATTCCCACGCCCATTTAGACGCCCCCGAGTTTGACGTCGACCGCGAGGCGACGATCACGCGGGCGCACGCGGCCGGGGTCACCCGCATCGTCACGGTCGGCTACGACCGGGCGACCTGGGCGACGGCCACCGCGCTGGTCACCGCCCACGCGGACCGCGGCCTCTTTCTGGCGCTCGGCATCCACCCGAACAGTGCGGCCGAGGCCGACGACGCGACGCTGGCCGCGCTGGCCGCCCGCTGCCGCGCGCACCGGCAGGACCCGGCCGCCCCCCGCGTCGTCGGCCTGGGCGAGACGGGCCTGGATTATTACCGCGACTGGGCCACCCCCGCCCAGCAGCAGGCCAGCTTCCGCGCCCAGCTGGCCCTGGCCCGCGAGCTGGATCTGCCGGTGATTATCCACGACCGGGATGCGCACGCGGATATCCTGGCCATCCTGCGCCGGGACGGCCAGGGCACCCGCGGGGTGATGCACTCGTTCAGCGGCGACGTGGCCATGGCCACCGAGTGCCTGCGGCTCAACTACCTGATCGCGCTCTCGGGCCCGGTCACCTTTCCCAAGGCCGCCGACCACCACGCCGTCGCGCGGGCTGTGCCGCTGGCCGGCCTGCTGGTGGAGACCGACTGCCCCTACCTGACCCCGGCGCCCTTCCGCGGCCGGCGCAACGAGCCCGCCCATGTCGCGCTGACCGCTGCGCGCATCGCCGCGCTGAAGGAACTGCCGCTCGCCACCGTCGCCGCCGCCACGACGGCCAACGCCATGGCGCTGTTCGGTCTGACGTAGGGGTCGGGGGCGATATGCTCAATCTCTACCAGCTGCAGATGTTCCTGGCCGTGGTCGACAGTGGCTCGTTCTCGGCCGCGGCCACGCAGCTGCATGTGACGCAGCCCGCGGTCAGCGAGGGGGTGCGGGCGCTGGAGCAGCGCCTGGGCTCCCGGCTGTTCGACCGGCGCGGCCACCGCGCCGCCGTGACGCCGGAGGGCGCAGCGCTGATCGAGCAGGCGCGCGGGCTGCTGGCGATGGCCGAGCGCACCGAGCAAAGCATCCTCGGGCAGCGGGGCGTGATCAGCGGCACCCTGCGCCTGGCGACCGCGACCTCGGCCGGCGGGCCCGTGCTGGCCGGCCGGCTGGGCGAGTTCGCGCGTGCCCACCCCGCCGTGGGCAGCACCCTCGTGGTGCGCGACCCGGCCGCGGTGCTCGACGGCCTACGCGCCGGCGAGTTCGACGTCGGCTTTCTCGGGGAGCCGGCCCGGGGCGCCCGCCTGACCCACCTGCAGGTCGCCACCGACGAATGGGTCTTCCTGGTGCCGCCGGGCCATCCCTGGCTGGCCGGGGGGCCGGCCCCCGAGCCCGGGCCGGGCGGGGAGCCGGGCCCGGGCCCCGCCCGGCGCAAGCGCGGCCGCCCGCCGGCCCGCCGGCCCGGCATGCCGGCGCGGCCGTCCGTGGCCGTGCCCGCCGCCGCGCTGGGCACGCAACCGCTCGTGCTGGAGAACGCCGAGTCGATCCTGGGCGCCCAGGCCCGCCGGGAGCTGCGCGACCTGCTCGACGAGCGCGACCTGGCCTGGACGACCCTGCGCCTGGTCCTGGAGCTGGTCACGCCCAGTGGCGTGCTCCAGGCGGTCGAGGCCGGGGCGGGGATCGGCATCCTGGCCCTCTCCCAGCTGCTGAGCTACGCGGGCCCACTCACCCCGGTGCGCGCCGAGGGCAAGCCCCTGCTGCGCCAGCTCTACGCCGTGCGCGATCCCCGCGTGGCCCCCGCCCCGCTCACCGCCGCCTGGTGGGACTTCCTGGCCGCGGGCGAGGTGCCGAGTATCAAGTCCTGAGTAGCAAGTCCTGAGTTGAAAGTCCTGAGTATCCGGTCAACCTTGTTCCCATTAAGGAGGTGGAAAGAACCCTCTCCCGCGCACGGGAGAGGGCAGGGTGAGGGCCGGCCCCTTGCACCGCCTCCCCATTTCGGGTACACTGGCGGCAGGACCGGCTGACCGCTGACCAGCTGACCGCTGACCGCTAGAGGAGAGCCCGCCATGCATATGCAAGCGGTCTATGAGTATATTGCCGCCCACCAGGCCGAGGCGCTCGACGAGCTGCGGGCCTACTGTGCCCAGGCCAGTGTCTCGGCCGAGGGCCAGGGGCTGGAGCAGATGGCGGCGATCGTCTGTGCCAGCCTGGAGCGCCGGAACTTCCGCACCGAGGTGGTCCCCCTGGCCGGCGGCTTCCCGATCGTCTACGCCGAGTCGCAGGACGCCACGCCGGCCCACGCGCCCACCTTGCTGATTTACAACCACTATGATGTGCAGCCGGCCGGCGACCCCGCGCTCTGGACCAGCCCCCCGTTCGAGCTCACCCTCCACGAGGGCAAGGCGGTGGCCCGCGGCGTGGCCGACACCAAGGGCAATATCGTGTCGCGCCTGGCGGCGATCGACGCCCTGCGGGCGGCCCGCGGCACCCTGCCGGTCAAGATCAAGTGGGTGATCGAAGGCGAAGAAGAGATCGGCAGCCCCAACCTCGACACCTTCCTGCTCCAATACCGCGACCGGCTGGCGGCCGACGGCTGCCTCTGGGAATTCGGCACCTTCAACTGGGATGGCACCCCGCAGATCATGCTCGGCATGAAAGGCATGCTCACCGTGGAGCTAAGCGTCGCCGGGCCCAACCGCGACCTCCACTCCTCCCAGGCCGCCTACGTGACCAGTCCCGTCTGGCGCCTGGTCTGGGCCCTGGGCGCGATCAAGAGTGAGATCCTGGATATTTTGATCGAGGATTTCGAGAAGCGGATCGCGGGGACGTCGTCGACGGATCTCGACCTGATCAATTTGCTGCCCGACGACGGCGAGATCCTGAAAGCCAACCTGGGCCTGACCGAGTTCTTGCCCGGCCTGGAAGGCCGCGCCCGCCGCCAGGCCGAGGCCTTTCTGCCCACCTGCAACATCCACGGGATCTGGGCCGGCTACCAGGGGCCCGGCTCGAAGACGATCTTGCCGCGCGAAGCGCACGCCAAGCTCGATTTCCGCCTGGTGCCCGACCAGGACCCCGACGAGATCCTCGATCTGCTGCGCAAGCACCTGGATGCCAAGGGCTTCGCCGACGTCCAGGTCACGCAACTCGAAGGCAGCCTGTTCCCGGCGCGCACCGATCCGGCGCAGCCCTTTGTCGTGCTGGCGATGCAGGTCTGCGCCGAGCTGAGCAACCGGCGGCCGCTGGTCTACCCCTCCTCGCCGGCGTCCGGGCCGATGTACTCGTTCACCAACGGGCTGGGCCTGCCCGTGGTGGCGCTGGGCTGTGGCTACCCGGGCTCGGCGGCCCACGCGCCCGACGAAAATATCCGCCTCCACGATTTCCACGAGGGCACCCGCCTGATCGCCCTCTTGCTGGAGCGCATGGCCGCCATGGACTTCGCGGCGGCGCACCGTCTGGAAGAGGCCTTCCAGGCGCGCCGGGCGCCGGAGGCCGCCGCGGCGCCCGGCGCGGTCGAAACCTACGACCCCAACCGCTACGCCGACGTCGAGACGGGCCTGGAGCCGATCGACTACGCCGCGATCGCCGCCGAGATGGCCCGCGAGTCCCCGGCCCCGGCCCCGCCCGCCCCCCCGGCCCGGCCGAAGCGCGGCGGGCGGCGGAAAAAGTAAGCGGGCGGCGGGAGCCCGCTGCGGTGCCGGCCTGCGCCGTCGTCGTCGTCAACTGGGATGGCGCCCGCCATCTCCCGGGCTGCCTGAGCGGCCTGGCCGCCCAGACCTACCGCGATTTCGCCGTCTGGGTAGTCGACAACGGCTCGACGGACCCCTCGTGCGCCATCCTGGCCCGGGCCGCCGCGGGGCACTGGCCGGTGCAGCCGACGCCGTACGGGCCGCCGGCCCCGGTCCCTCTCCCCGCCCTGCACCTGCTGCGCAACGCCGGGAACCAGGGCTTTGCCGCCGGCAATAACCGGGCCTTCCGGGCCGCCCTGGCCGACCCCACCGTCCAGTACTGCGTGCCCCTCAATAACGACACGGTGGCCCACCCGGAGTGGCTGCGGACGCTGGTCGCGACGGCGGCCGCCGACTCGCGGATCGGCAGCGTCGCGAGCACCCTGCTCTTCGCCAACCACCCGGCCCGGGTCGCGTCCGCGGGGATCACCGCCCACCGCGACGGGCTGGCGCTCGATCGCGGCGTGGGCTGGGCCGTGACGACCCTGCCCGCGACCCCGCAGCCCGTCTTTGGCGCGAGCGCCGGCGCCGCGCTCTACCGGCGCGCCCTGCTGGACGATGTGGGCCTCTTTGATGCGGCGTTTCATAGCTACCTGGAAGATGCCGACCTGGCCTGGCGGGCGCGGCTGCGGGGCTGGCGCGCGGTCTGGGCGCCGGGCGCGCAGGTGTTACACACGGTCTCGGCCACCGGCGGCCAGGGCTCGCCCTTCAAAAGCTACCACCTGGCCCGCAACCGGATCTGGTGCCTGGCCAAGAACCTGCCGGATGCATTGCTGTGGCGCGATGGGCCGTATATACTACGGTATGACCTGCTGGCCCTGCTCTACGGCCTGGCGGGGCGCGACCGGGCCGTGATCCGCGGCCGGCTGGCGGCCCTCCAGGATCTGCCGCGGGTGCGGCGGCAGCGGGCCACGATCCAGGCCCGGCGCACCGTCCCGCCCGCGCAGATCGCGCGCTGGCTGGCCCCGGCACTGGGCCCGCGCGGCGCCCTCGCCGCCCGCCGCGCCGTCGACACGTGGCTGAGTACCCACTGACCCTTATGCCAATTCCATCGGGCTTTGACCCCAGCCGCTTGCTCCAGGAAACGATCGGCGGCTACCAACTGAAAGAAGTGCTCGGCACGGGCAACGCGCTGGTCTACCGGGCGTTCGATCCCCGCAAGGGCGAGTACGTCGCCTTTAAGCTGTTGTCCTGGCCCGGTGCCCAGGTCGACGAGACCACGCTGCGCCGCTTCAAGCGCGAGATCGACCTCTTGCGCCGGCGGCGCCATGCCGCGATCATCGACATCTATGACTGGCATACGGCCGGCGAGTATGTCTATATGGCCATGGAGTGCTGTGACGGCACGCTCGAAGGCTGGCTGCAGGCCCAGCGCCCGAGCCGGCCCAAGCTGACCGACGTGCTGCGCATCGCCGAGCCCCTCGCGGCCGCGCTCGATTTTCTGCACGAAGGCGAGCCCCCCGTGCTGCACCGCGATATCAAGCCGGCCAACATCCTCTATAAGGGCCCGCATTGGTACATCAGCGACTTCGGCATCGCCCGCGCCGAGGCCGACCAGCTCATGACCAGCGACGGCACCCTCCTGGGCACGCTGCGCTACGCCGCGCCGGAGCAGATCACCGGCGGCAAGCTGAGCGCGGCCACCGATGTCTACAGCTTCGGCCTGGTCGTCTACGAGATGTTGACCGGCGGCTGGGTGCTGGAGCCCCGGCGGGAGGGGGGCGCCTATGAGATCCCGCCCCTTTCCCGCTACCGCCGCGGGCTCGGCCCGGTCGTCGACGCCCTGTTTCGCCGCTGGCTCGACCCCAGCCCGGCCGGCCGGCCGCGCCGGGCCGCAGACGCCGTGCGCGAGCTGGCGGCGGCCGCCGGCATCCTGCGCGATCCCGCGCTGGCCCGCCTGTACGACCTGGCGACCGAGCTCGCCGCCCGCCCGCACAGCCCCGAGGCCTGGGGCGCGGCCGCCGATCTGCTGGCCGCCATCGCCTGGCACGAGCCCGCCTTCTCCGATCCCCGCGGGCTCACCGCGGAGCTGCGCGGCCGGCAGATCGGGACGACGCCTGGCCCCGCCCCGGCCGGCTATAGCGGGGACCACCCGCCCAGCTTCTACAGTGAGCCGACCCTCGCCGGCCGGGAGCCGGACGCGGACGCCGGGCCGCCGCCGCCCGAGCCGGCCCTGCCCGAGCCGCCCGTGCGCAAGATCCGGCCGCCGGCCGACCTGGGCGCGCAGACCTTCGCCCCCCGCTCGCGCCTGGAGGCCGAGGGCACGCTGGTCGTCCCGGCCGACACACGCCTGCCCGGCTCCGTCTTTGGCCGCCATGTCGTGCTGGAGCCGGGCGCCCGAGTGGATGGCGATATTTATAGCCTGGGCCAGCTCACCCTGGGCAGCAATGCCGAGGTGGCCGGCAGCGCCCTGGCGAGCGGGGCCGTCGAAGCCGGGCGCGGCAGCCGCATCGGCGGCCCCGGCGGGGTGCAGGGCGACATGGTTCACCTCGGCAAAGCGACCCGCATCGGCGGCTGGGCCACGGCCGGCGCGGCCCTGGCGGCGGAACCGGGTGTGGAGGCGGCCGGCGTGCTGGCGCAGGGCCCGGTGACGCTGGCCGGCGAGGCGCGGATCGCGGCCACCACGATCGGCAGCCTGGGCGCCACGATCGACCTGGCCGGGCCCGTGCTGCTGGGCGACCACCCGGCCGGCGCAGAGAGCATCCAGGCCTGGGCGCCCGCTGGGCCCGACCCGGGGCCGCCCCCCGGGCAGGTGCTGACCAGCCTGCTGACGCGCCGCGGCCAGGAGCTCGTCGCGGCCGCCCTGGCCACCGTCGACGCCCCCGCCATCCTCACGCCGCCGCGGCCGGTCGACGGCGCGCCCGCGCTCACCCTGCAGGCCACGCCGGCCACCCCGGGACCCACCCTCTATCTGCCCGCCGCCCTGCGCCCGGCGCCCGACGCGCCGGCCGGCTGGCTGCCGGAGGACGCCACGGCCTGGGAGGGCCCCCTCGCCGGGGCCTGGATGCTCGACGGCGTCTGGCGGGAGACGGCCCGGCGGCTGCGCCTGCCCCTGGCCTGTGCCGTCCTGCTGACCCTGCTCTGTACCGGCCTGGCCGCCTGGCTCGTGCTGACCGGCCAGGCCGGGGCGGCTGGGCTGCTCGGGCTCGGCTGGATCGCGGTGCTGGCCCAGGCCGCGGCGATCTTCTGGGCCTGGCGGCCGCGGCCCCTGGAGCTGACCCGCCTCTGGTGGGCCTGGGAGACCTGGAACGTCGCCGGCGGCGTGCTGCTCTGGGACACCCTGGACCCGGGCGCCGGGCCCGGCTACCGGGAGCCCGAGCACCCGCTCGCCCCGCTGGTCGCGCTGGCCGCCGCGGTGGTCGAGCCGGACCTGCCCGACACGGCCATCCTGGCCCGCCTGACCGACCTGTGCGCCGCGCTCGAAGGCCTGGCCTGGAAAAGCTGGCCGGGGGTGTTCGTGC
>DATGEF010000905.1:0-11458 GCA_035310405.1 Chloroflexia bacterium
CCCGAATGGGCGGCGATCGAGCAGGCGATTCAGAAAAGCCAGACCTGGGATGCGGCCCTCTGGCAGACCCTCGCCCGCTGCCCGGTCATCACCGCCTACAGCGACGGCGGCGCCCCGATCCGCGATCCCGGCGGGCCGGCCGGCGTGGGCGTGATCGTCGTCGGCAAGGACCTGCTGACCGCGCCGGCGTGGCCGGCGTCCGGCCGAGAGCGCGTCCGCCTGGAGCTGAGCGCCCACATCCCGGCCCGCTTTGTCCTCCCGGCGACGAGCCAGGCCCGGGCGGAGCTGGCGGGCGTGCTCGCCGCCCTGGCCGTGCTCTGGCACCTGGGCGCCCGCGGCTGGCGGGCCACCACGGCCACGGTCTGGAGCGATAGCCGCTGGGTCGTCGAATGCGCGAACCGGCGCTGGCAGCGGCGCACCCCGCCCGACCTCTGGCGGCTCTATGGGGCGGTCGAAGCGGCCCTGCGCCCGGTCCTCGCCCATGGCGTGACGGTCGCCTGGGTCCAGGGCCACGCGGGCTATGGCTACAATGCCGTGGCCGACGACCTGGCGACCCGCGCCGCGCTCGAGTTCGACGCCGCGCGCTACAAGCGCTATCGGGCGGCCCAGGCGGCCACCGGGAGCGAGATGCCCGGCCCCCCGGCCCTCGCCCGGTTCGGCCTGGGCGCCGCGACCGCGCCCCCGCCGGCCCTGGCGCCCCCGACCCTGCCCCACCCCGCCCCGCCCCGCGTCTGGATCCAGGACGCCCATTATACCCTCGTCGTCTATGCCCCCGGCGATCAGGCGGACGCCTGGTATCAGCTCTGGACCCGGGATGGCCGCAGCCTCCAGGCGCGGGTCCCCGCGACCCGGCAGACCGGGCCGGCCGAGGAGCGGACACTGACGGTCGCGGTCCGCGCCTTGCTCTGGCGCATCCGCGCCGCCGGGCGCCGCCCCCAGGACTACACCCTCGACGTCTACCGCGTCGAGGCGCCGGCCGATCTGGCGCCCACCCGCGCCTTGCTGGAGCAGTTCAAGGCCGTCGCCCAGCAACGCGTCCCCGCGCCGGAGATTGCCGCCGTGTTCGCGACCGTCGCCGGCCGCGAGCCGCTCCCGTCCGCCTCCCGGCCGGCGCCGAAAGTACCGGCCAAAATAGGATAATAGTACTACCCCTGAGCTCGGCGGATGGTCTTGGGCTTGCTGGGGCGACGGTAGGCTGATCGCCGCCCGGGCCGACCCACCGATCAGCCGCGCGCCCCGCCACCCCGGCGAGGTCCGGGTCCCGGTCGGGCCTGCGGAGGTGATGGCATGGATAAGGACTCCCTGGCGCCCGCCCGGATCCTGGTGGTGGACGATCACGCCGCGAATATCCTGGCGCTCACCGCGATCCTGGAGCAGGCCGCTTTAGGCACCGTGACGAGCACGACCGATCCGCGCCAGGTCGTGCCGCTGGTCACCGCCCACCCGCCTGATCTGATCCTGCTCGACCTGATGATGCCGCACCTGGATGGCTTTGCGGTGCTGGCGCAGCTCCAGACGATCATCCCGGCCACGACCTATCTCCCGATCCTGATGCTGACCGCCGACAACACAACCGCCACCCGCCAGCGGGCGCTGGCCAGCGGGGCCACGGACTTCCTGACCAAGCCGCTCGACTCGTTGGAAGTCGTCCTGCGCAGCCGGAATTTACTGGCCACCCGGCGCCTGCACTGCCAGCTGCGGGAGCAGAACGATCTGTTGGAAGCCCGGGTGGCCGCGCGCACCCGCGACCTCGAGCGCGCCCAGCTGGAGATTTTGGAGCGGCTGGCCCGGGCCGTCGAATATCGGGACGACGAGACCGGGCAGCACACCCGGCGCGTCGGGCAGCTCTCCGCCCAGGTCGCCGGCGCTCTGGGCCTGCCCCCGGCCCTGGTCACGGCGATTGCGCGGGCGGCCCCCCTCCACGACGTCGGGAAAATCGGCATCCCGGACCAGGTCCTGGGCAAGCGGGGCCGCCTGACCCCCACCGAGATCGCGCTGATGCAGACCCATACAACCCTCGGCGGCCAGCTGCTGGCCGATGGCGAGTCCGACGTGATCCGGCTGGCGCAGCAGATTGTGCTGACCCACCATGAGCGCTGGGACGGGACCGGCTATCCCCGGGGGCTGGCCGGCGAAGCGATCCCCTTATGCGGGCGGATCGTCGCAGTCACCGATGTCTTCGATGCGCTGACCCACGCCCGGCCGTATAAACCGGCCTGGCCCCTCGCGGCGGCCCTCGACGAGATCCGCCGGCAGCGGGGGCACCAGTTTGATCCGCAGGTGGTCACCGCCTTTCTGCAAGTGGCCCCGCCGGCCGACGAGCCGGTGTTGCGCGCTGGCGCCGCGGTCCGGGGGCGGCGGCAGGACTCGCCGCCCCGGGCGCGGCCGGCGGCGCGCCCGAGTCCCCACGTGCATTAGATCGCCCGATCCGCCGCCGCGCCGCCGGGCACGCCTTGTGCCGCACCGGGGAAGGTGCTATAAAGGGGCCATAGAGAGGCCGCTATGGCGGAAACCGTGCCCAGGGGAGTCACGCGCCTCTATAGCGATATCTCCGCCCCGGGCCAGGCCAGCGCCGACCTGGCGGCCTTCGCCGCGACCAGCGTCGCGGCCGGGGCCTTGCCGGCCGCGTTCCCGCCGATCCGCACCCTCGACCAGCAGGCCACCAACCTCTCCCCGCAGCTCTATCCGCTCATCGGGCGCGACCAGGAGGTGGCCACGGCCGAACGCCGGCTGCGGGACCCCGCGGTGCGCCTGCTGACTTTGACTGGGGCGGCGGGGACGGGGAAAACGCGCCTGGCCATCCAGGTCGCGGCCCGGGTGGAGGAAACCCTGGCCCTGCGCCGCCCGCTGGGGCGCCCCAAAGATATCGGCGCCGCGCTCAGCAACCTGGGCGCTGAGTCCCGGATGCAAATTGGGCGAGAAAAAGTCCCGATCGGGGCTTGACCTTGACCTTAGGTCAAGGTGTTAGTATGGGAGGGATGACCGCGTTTGAACACCCGCCCGTCGCCGCGGAGGCCGCCGTGGCCACCGCGCCGGCGGGCGCGCAGCAACGCGGAAAAGGAGCATGAAATGTCATCGGACACGCTTTCCGCTGTCGCGACACCGATTCGCGAGCAGGTCGCCGCCTATTGTGAGGCGCAGAAGATCCCTGGCTATCTTGCCGGCGTCTACCACGACGGGGAGCCGACCGTCGTGGCCCATGGCGTGGCGAACATCGTCACCGGGGCGCCGATGCAGGAGCACACCGGCTTCCTGTTTGGATCGATAACGAAACTCCTGACGACGACCCTGGTTCTGCAACAGGTCGAGCGCGGCGCCATTGATCTCGATGAGCGCGTAATCACCTACCTGCCGGAGTTCCGCCTGACGACGCCCGGCGCGGCCGAACAGATCCGCATCCGCCATCTCCTGACCCATACCAACGGGATCGATGCGGACCTGTTTTTACTGGATGCCCGGGGTCGCGATGCCCTCAAGGTCTTCCTCGAAGGTCTCGGGCAGCACTGCGGGACTCTCTTCGGGCCGGATGAGTACATCAGCTACTCAAATGGTGGGATGATCGTCGCGGGGCGGCTGCTCGAAGTAGTGACGGGCACATCGTACCATGATCTCCTCAAGCGTGAGGTGTACGCCCCGGTGGGCATGGCGGACTCCTGCACCTCGGCCGAGGACGCCATCCTGCGCAGCACCGCCGTGGGCCACTTCCCCGATCCCGCGACCAAAGGGGCCCGGCGCACCGACCTGTTCATGCTGCCGGAAACCTGGGCGCCCGCGGGCAGTACGCCGATCGGCACCATCCGCGATCTCCTGGCCTTCGCCCGGACCCAGCTCGCCCACGGCGTCTCCCCGGCGGGGAAACGCGTTTTATCGCGGGAGGCCACCGTCCGCATGCAGTCGGTGGCCTATGACATGCACACCCCGAACGTGCCACCCCTCGGGTTGGGCTGGCTGCTCGTGCCCTTTGGCCAAACGACAGTGCTCTCCTTTTCCGGAGCATCGCCCGGGGGTGTGGCCGTGCTAGCCGTCGTTCCGGAGCATAATTTTGCCTTTGCCGCCTTTGGCAACGATCCGCGGGCGATGGCGCTGCATGACCAGCTGCTGCTGTGGCTGCTGCGCCAACAGCTGCACGTCGCAGTTCCCGACTTCGTGGCGGACCCGACCCCGGTCCGCGATCTCACGCCCTACGTGGGCACTTACCGCTCGAATCAACTGCGGGTCGAGGTCCGGGTTGTGGACGGCCAGCTCGAAGAGCAAGTGACCTATGAACCGCTAGACGCGGGCCAGGAGCAACTCTTCACGCGGTTCTCCGGCGGCCTGTTCCCCTTCCCGCCGCGGCGCTTTGTCCCCGTGGGCCAGGACCTCTTCGCGCCGGCCGGGATGCCGCTCCAGGCATTCAGCGGCTATTCGCGCCAACTGCTCGTCTCCTACCACGGGGTCCGCAACGCTCGGGCGATCTATCGCTGTGCCGGGGGGCGCATGACGCGGAGAGAACAAGTCAGCTAAGGAAGGGAGACTGAAGCCGATGCTCACCATCGGGCAACTCGCCCGCTATGTGGGCGTGACCATCAAGGCGGTCCGCCATTACCACCAGCGCGGCCTGCTCGCGGAGCCGCCGCGCGACGCGGCGGGCTACCGGCGCTACAGCGCCCAGCACGCCATCCAGCTGGTCAAGATCAAAACGCTCGCCGATACGGGCGTGCCGCTCGCCCGGATCAAGGAACTGCTCGCGGCCGACGCCGACCAGTTCGCGGCGGCGATCGCGGAGATCGACCGCCGGCTGCAGGAACGGGTCGCGGAACTTCAGCGCACCCGCGAGCACCTGGCTCAGCTCGCGCTGAGCAGCGGTGGCGAGCGCCCGTTCGTCTCGGCGGAGGTGGCCGAGTACCTCAACCGGCTGCGCGAGTGCGGGGTGAGCCAGCGCACCGTACAAATGGAGCGCGACATCTGGATCCTGCTGCAGGCGGTCTCGGCGCCGGAGGCCGCCCGCTGGATCAGGGACAAGCGCGCGGCGCTCGACGATCCCGAGTTCCGGGCTCTCTATCTCGCGTACGACGAGGCATTCGTCTGGTCCGCCGACGATCCGCGCCTCGCCGCCCTGGCCGACCGCAGCCAGCGGTGGATGACCAACCAGCCCGGCCGGTTGGAGGGCCAAAAGCGGGCGGTTCCGGATCCGACCATCGCCCAGCTAGTCACACGGTCGGGTGGCGTGTCGTCGCCGGCCTGGGACCGGCTCACGGAGCTCGCCAAGGAGCGCCGGGCGGGCCGTTGAAGGGGGGGCGGCCCCACCAGGGCCGCCCCGGGCGAGAACCCACCGGGGGTGGCGACCCAAGTAGCGTTCGCGACAGTGGTGGACAGGAGATCACGCCCCCGCCCCCGGATGGGCCTATTACGGGCCCGGTAAGTTGAATCGGAAGTCCCAGGGTCCGGTGATCCACGCATGATCGACGTTCAAGGCCTGGATATCCTGGACGTGCAAGCGCCACGCGCCGTAGTTATCTATGAGCGGTGCGAGGAAGGTGTAGACCAATTCGCCATCCGGGCCGCTAAGATAGCTGACGCCCTGCGGCGGGTGCGCCTGGGCCGACGACCAGACCCCGGCCCGCAGTTGCACCCCGCTCGTCCAGCTACCGCGCGGTTGGGCCTCGGCCGCCGCCGGGCTGAAGCGCAGGGTGACCCGCGCCTGGCTGCGGGTCACGACGAGCCGCTCCAAGGTCAGCATGCCGTTCGTCCCGCCGACCGTCTCCTCTAGATCGGCAACGCGGCGGAGGGGATCGTAGGGCAGCCGGAAGTCAAAGCTCAGCGGCCCGGTCGTCGAGCTGCTCCAGACAAAGGTTAGGGTGCCGGCGCCCAGGGTCAAGCGGAACTGCTCGGCGAGGGCCGGGTCCGCACCCGGCACGGAGCTGAACACCAGGATATACTCCATACGGTCCGGGACGGCGGGGTCGGTCAAGGGCGGCGAGAGCACGAAGGCCAGCGGGAGCGTGATGCCGTTGTTCGCACTGAGCGTAGGCAGGTGCCAAAGGTTGGCCACCTGCAAGTCCATCCAGCCCAGGGCGGGGCGCTCGTTGCCGTCCAGGTGGCCCAAATGCCCGCCCTGCACGATCACCCGCATGGCGACCCCGTTCGCGTCGAAGGCGAGGGGCTGCACAGTAACGGTGTAGCCGCCGGCGGCCTGGACCAGCGACGCGGGCGGCGGCAGCGTGGGGATCGGCGGTGGCGGCGGATTCGGTGCCGGCACATCCGTGGGTTGGGGGGTCGGCGTGGGTGTGGGGGTCGCCGTCGGGACCGGGGTGGGCGTGCCACAGACCGTCGTGTACTCTTCCAGGAGCGTGGCGATCAGGGGGGGCCCGCTCACCGGGGCGCCGGCCGGTCCGCTCCGGGCGATCGTCCGGAAGATCGAGCGCGCGAAGGTCTGCGTATCGCCCACGGCCCAAACCTGGCGGTCGGGCGCGATGGCGGCCGCGCTGAGCGCCCCCGCGTCGCTGCCCGGTACGGAGCGCCACTGGGCGCCATCCCAATGCAGGGCCAACGGCCCGGACTCGGTGCCGCCCACCGCCCAGACATCGTCGGCGGCGGCCGCCGTGACGCCCGCCAGGCTCCCCGGCTCCGGGCGGCGCAGGCTGCGCCAGGCCTGCCCATCCCAGTGCGCGATCAGCGGCCCGTCGCCGCCCCCGACCGCCCAGGCGTCGTCGGCGGCGACCGCGGCGATGCCGGTGAGCCGGCGGCCGGGCCCGGAATCGGGCAGGGGCATGAGGCGCCACTGGGTGCCGTCCCAATGGATGATCAGCGGACGCTCGGGCCCGGGCGGGGGCGCAATTCCCGGCCGGGGAAGCGCGTTCGGCGGACCATCGGCCAGGTGGGTCACGGATCCGGCCGCTTCCAGGCTGTAGCCCACCGCCCACACATCGTCGGCGGCCCGCGCGGCCACGCGCAGGAGCACCGAATCGGCCCCGTCCACATTCGGGCTCGGGATCTGACTCCAGGCAGTGCCATCCCAGTGCAGGACGAGGGTCTGGCGCCGGTGGTTGCGCGTGTCGCTGCCCACCGCCCAGATATCGCCGGCCGCCCGGGCGCCGATCCCGTAGAGATGGCCGGTCTCCGTGCTGGGGTTCGGGCGGGCGACCCGGCTCCAGCGCGTGCCGGTCCAATGCAGCAGGAGCGGCTGATCCGCGGGCGCGGAGTCGCCCCCGCCCACGGCCCAGACATCGGACGGCGCCAGCGCGGCCACATCTTCCAGGTAGCTGTTGCCGCCGGGCGGGCGCGTGCTGCGCCATTCCAGCCCATTCCAATGCCAGGCCAGGGGCACGGGGCCTTGCTGCGCGGAGAAGCCAGCGCCGACCGCCCAGATGTCGCCCGGGCCCGGCGCGGCGACCCCGGTGAGCCGATCGGCGGCGGTGGCCTCCGGCGGGCTGGGGAGCCGATAGCCGGCGGGCGGACAGCCGGGGGCGCCCCCGGGCGGGTTACGCGCCACCCCGGGCAGCGCCGCGCCGGGCCCGGGCGACAGGTCACAGGCGGCCAAACACAATCCAAGAAGAACCAGAACACTATAGGCCCGCGTGGTAGACAGCGCGTCCATGCTCTCTCCATTCTCCCCCGCTCCGCTGGGAGTTCAGGAGCGGGGGTATCGTCCCTTCAGTATAGGTGGAGAGGGGGATGGGGGGATGTGCCGATCGGCCTATTGGGGGTGCCCGGCACCGCGCCTATTGGTCCGGGCGCCGGCCGCCTAGCCGAAAGTGCTATGACGTTTGGCGGCCCCAAGGCAGGACTTTACGCAAGTGTTGTCGATCCGCTCATCGCTCACGACGCCTGCTGTCATGACTCGGCGCGAGCGGTGAGGACGACGAGCTTGCCGACGCTGCGGTTGTGCTCCATATCGGAGTGGGCCTTTCTGATCTCGTCCAGGGGATAGACGTTAACGGGGCCCAGGTCGATTGTGCCGGCGGCGATGCCGTCGAGGTAGCGTTGCAAGACGGCGGCGGGCAGATCCGCGCTGTCCCCGCCGTAGGCGGTGAGGCGCACGCCTTTGGGCAGGTAGCCGATCGGATAGAAATCATGCACGAGCCACTGGTTGGAGAGCATGCCGCTGAAGCAGACCACGCCGTGGACGCGGGTGGCGGCCAGGGTGTCGGGCAGGGTGGGGGTGCCCACCAGCTCCAGGGCGGTATCCACCCCGGCGGGGAAGAGGCGGCGCACCGCGGCCGCGACCTGGCCGGTGTCGAGGATGGGGTAATCCACGCCGTGGGCCTTGAGCGCCGCGACCCGGTCGGGCTGGCGGGTGGTGGACAGGACGATGGCGCCGCGATCTTTGGCGAGGGTGGCGGTAGCCAGGCCGAGCGCGGAGGTGCCGCCGCGAATGAGCAGGGTCTGGCCGGGCTGCAGGTCGAGGCCGGTGGTCAGCGAACCGTAGGCAGTTTGCAGGGTCTCGGGGATGGCGCCGAGGGTCGGCCAGGGCAGTTCGGAGCGGAAGGGGATCACCTGAGAGCGCGGCACGATCGTATACTCGGCGTAGCCCCCGTCGAAGGTGCGGCCCATGCCGCCCATCATCGCGGCGACCTGCTGGCCAGGTGCGAGGTCGGTGCCCGGCGCGGCGTCGACGAGGCCCACGGCCTCGATGCCGAGCACGCGGGGGAAGGTGACGCCTTCGGCCAGGCCGAGGCGGGTGTGTAGCTCGGAGCGGTTGAGGCCGAACGCCTGGACGGCGATGCGCACCCAGCCGTGGCGCGGCTCGGGGATGGGTAGGTCCGTGATCTCCAGATTCTCCACTGGGCCGGGCGCGCTTAGTACGACTGCTTTCATCGTGTTTTCCATTGTGAACTCCATTACTTGTGCTGGGGGGTTAGCGCTCCGGCCGCACCCAGACCTGATGGCCATCCGAGAGCACCTCGATCGTGCCGTGCTCGTCGGTGCGATAGGCCGGCACACCCGCGTCGCGCAACAGGCCCATGGTGCTCGGCGCCGGATGGCCATAGGGGTTGCCGCGACCCACGGAGATCAGCGCCACCTGGGGCTGGACCGCCGCCAGCAGCGCGGGGCTGAGCCCCGTGCCGCTCCCGTGGTGCGGCACTTTCAGGACCTGGGCCCCCAGCTGCCCGCCCTCGTGGGCCAGCAACTCCTGCACCGCCTCGGTCTCGATATCGCCGGTCAGCAACATGCGCACGCTGCCGTAATCCAGGCGCAGCACGACCGAGGAGTTATTGATGTCGCTATGGGTGCCGCTGAGCAGGTGGGCGGTCGGGTAGAAGACATGGAGGGTCAGGCCCGGCTCGACGGCCACCGTCTGGCCGTCGGTCGCCAGGGTCACCGGCACCCCGGCCAGGGCCAGCTGGCCCTGCCACTCATCCTCCAGCTGCGGATTGCCGGCGTTGAAGGGGGTCTCCAGCACCGCACTGGCCTGGTAATGCTTCAGGACCTCGATCAGGCCCGTGATGTGGTCCTCGTGCGGGTGGGTCAACACGACCAGGCCCAGGGTGTGCTGCCAGAAGGGCAAATGCCGGCCCAGCTGGCGGGTCGCCACAGCCGGGTCGGGGCCGCCGTCGATCAGCACCGCCTGGCCGCCGGGCGTGCCGATGAGCAGGCTATCGCCCTGGCCCACGTCGAGGGTCCAGAAGTGGAGCAGGCCGTCGGGGCGCTGCCCCAGGGCGGCCAGCAGGAGGGCGCATCCGGCGGCGAGGGCCACCAGGCTCGCCAGCCAGGCATAGTCCCCGAGATGGAGAGGGAGGGGTCGTTTGATGGGATCTCCTACGCCGGCTCGCCCACGGCAACCGGCGGGGCCGGCGGGGTATTCCCCGCGTCGGCGATGGCCTGGCGCGTGTTGGTCACGACCAGGATGGCGGCCCCGATGATCATCAGCACGATAATCGACAGGATGGCTTCGCGATACGAGTTCGTGGCCCCGACGACGAGGCCGAAGACCAGGGGCCCGATCCAGGAGGTGCCCTCGTCGGCGATCTCGTAGATGCCGAAAAAGGCGGCCTCCCGGCTGATCGGGATCATGCAGGAGAAGAGCGAGCGCGAGAGCGCCTGCGAGCCCCCCAGCACCAGGGCGATCACGACCCCCAGGCCCCAGGCTTCGGCGATGGTGTGCAGGGCCGCGTAGGCATAGATAATCACCCCGCTCCAGATGACCAGCGAGATCAAGATGGCGCGCTTGGTGCCGACGCGGGCGGCGATCCAGGCGAACAGAAACGAGCCGCCGAAGGCGACGAACTGGATCACGAGGATCAGCTCGATCAAGAAACTGTTATCGACCGGGAGGCCGCGGGCCACGAACAACTCCTGGGACAGGAAAATCGAGGACACGCCGATCACCGTCTGGATGCCGTCGTTATAGAGCAGGAAGGCCACCAGGTAGCGGGCCGTGTGCGGGAGCCGGCGCAATTCCCGGAAAGTCTGGGCCAGCTGGCGGAAGCCGACCGTCACCAGATTCTGCCCGGCCGGGAGGGCGCGCGGCGCCGTGCGGGTGCGCAGGCGGCGGAAGGTGACCAGGGCAAAGCCCCCCCACCAGAGCCCGGCGGAGAGCAGGGACAGGCGCACGGCCAGCGCGGGGGCGATGCCGAGCGCGCTGCCCCCCTGGTAGAGGCCGAGATTGAGCGCCAGCAGGATGCCGCCGCCCATATAGCCCCAGGCGAAGCCCCGGCTGGAGACCGAGTCGCGCTGGTCTTCGGTCGTGATTTCGGCCAGGTAGGCGTTATAGAGGACGATCGAGGCCCCGAAGCAGAAGTTGGCGAGGATGAACAGCAGCGCGCCCCAGAGATAGAGGCTGCCGGTGATCAAGAAGAGCAGGCAGGTGGCGCTGACGCCCAGGTAGCAAAAGAGGATCATCAGGCGTTTCTTGAGGTTCGTGTAGTCGGCGATGGCGCCCAGCAAGGGCAGTAAGAAGACCTGCAGCAGCACGGAGGCCGAAATGGCCAACGGGTACAGCGATTTCGCCGTGACCTGGAAGCCGAGGACGCTCAAGACCACCCCGTTCTCGCCCACGGCGTCCTGGGCCAGGGCCGTCAGGTAGGGGCCCAGCAAGGTGGTATAGACTGTGGTGGAGAAGACGGAGTTGGCCCAATCGTACCAGATCCAGCCCCAGATCTCGCGGCGGTCGTTCACGGGCGCGGGGGGCGGGGCCCCCGGGGCCGGCAACTCAGGCATCAGCTCCTCCTACAGCACGCGGTACCCGGCCCACCGGCGGCGGTCACGCTACATCGCGGCTATTATAGCAGCTTGCCGGCCCCTTGTATAGCACCGCCTGATGCGGAACCCCCGAGCCAGGAGTTAGTCGGCAGTCGGCAGTCGGCAGTCGTCAGTGACGGGGCATTATTGGCGAAGGGCCATCTGATCCTAATCCAAGAAACTGACGACTGACGACTGCCGACGACTGCCGACTGCCGACTGCCGACTGCCGACTGCCGACTGCCGACTGCCGACTGCCGACTGCCGACTGCCGACTGCCGACTGCCGACTGCCGACT
>DATGEF010000906.1:0-12495 GCA_035310405.1 Chloroflexia bacterium
TAGAGGTCAGTAGTTGGAGCGGGGGTCGCACCAAATGGAACCGCACCCGCTTGGACTTGGGCAAGACGCACGCGCTCGACGCGCTCTGCGTGGGGGAGGTCGCGGCCGTGACCGCCGCCGGGCAAGCGGTCCTGGGCATTAAGGCCACGGGACGGGGGCAGCACTTACGCAGCCGCTTCGACAGGTACGGCTTCCCACGCGGGTACTGTTTGCGCCGCAAGCGGGTGCGCGGCTTTGCCACGGGGGACCAGGTGGCGGCGGTGGTGCCGGCGGGGAAGCACGCGGGGACGCACCGGGGGCGGGTCGCGGTGCGGGCGACGGGGAGCTTCCGGGTCGGGACCGTGGACGGGATCAGCTGGCGCGCGTGCCGGCTACTGGCGCGGGGTGACGGCTACGAGTACGCGCTTCGGCCAGGACGGGCCGTCGCTAATAATACCCTGAAAGGAGGGCGCGGCTCCGCCCCAGGCATCAATGCCGGGGTATCCGCCGCGCTGATAGTTTGATGACGACGATCACGGTCACGGAAGAACAGGTGCTGGATGCCTTGCGGACGGTACGCGATCCCGATCTGCATAAAGATATTGTCAGCTTGAACTTTATCGAAGATCTGCAGATCCGGGATGGCGCCGTGCGCTTCACGGTCGTGCTGACCACGCCGGCCTGCCCGGTCAAGGAGCAGATGAAGCAGCAGTCCGAGGCCGCCGTGCGAGCCATCCCGGGCGTCACGGCGGCAACCGCGACGATGAGCTCGCGGGTGCAGGGCTCGTATGTGCCCCAGCGCGAAGGGATCCCCGGCGTGCAGAATATCATTGCCGTCGGCAGCGGCAAAGGCGGGGTCGGCAAGTCGACGGTCGCCGTCAACCTGGCCCTGGCCCTGGCCCAGACGGGCGCGAAGGTCGGGCTGCTCGACGCCGATATTTATGGCCCCAACGTGCCGCTGATGATGGGCGCGGCCGGCAAGCCCGAGAGCAGCCCCACCGGCAAGATCCAGCCGATCCGGACCTATAATATCGACATGATCTCGATCGCCTTCTTTTTGCCCGACGATAACTCGCCGGTCATCTGGCGCGGGCCGATGCTCACCAAGCTGCTGACCCAGTTCATGTACGATGTGGAGTGGGGCGATCTCGACTACCTGCTCATGGATATGCCGCCGGGCACCGGCGACGTCCAGCTCACCACGGCCCAGTCGCTGCCGCTGACGGGCGCGGTGATCGTCAGCACGCCGCAGGACGTGGCCTTGATGGACGCCAAGCGCGCCCTGGCCATGTTCCAGAAGCTGCACGTGCCGATCCTGGGCATCGTCGAGAATATGACCAGCTTCATCTGCCCGCATTGCCAGCAGGAGACGCCGATCTTCGGCCATGGCGGCGCGCACGCGGCCGCGACGGCCCTGGAGGTGCCTTTCCTCGGCGAGATCCCGCTGACCCTGCAGATCCGCACCGGCAGCGACACCGGCAAGCCGATCACCGTCGATGCGCCCGACTCGGCCGAGACGGCCGCTTTCCGCATCGTGGCCAAGAATCTCGCCGCCCAGGTCAGTATCCTGGCCTTCCAGCGCCAGGCGGCCGAGGTCCGCGGCCCGGGCCAGCCGCTCCAGCTCTTCCGCCGGCGCTGATCCCGCGGCGGGCGCGGCCGGGGCCGGCTATTTATACAGGGCGAAGGTACAGGCCGCGCCATCCACCGCATGGCAGGCGACTTCTGCCACCTGCAGCCGCCGTTCCATGACCAGGTCGCCCGCTTTTTTCATGAAGACCACGATTCCCGTACAGATCGGTTGTTTGGCCGCCGCGATCCCCGGGCAGGCCGGGCAGTGGGCCAGCGTCATGTGCCAGGCTGCCGGCTCTTCGCGGATCGTGTAATGCACGCCGGCTTTCGCCATATAGCCCGCGTACTCGCCGACATACCAGCCCAACCGCTGGTCGTGGGGTACGACCAGCGCCGCGGCGCGGATCTGGGCCCCCCACGGCCCCTGGATCGCCCCCTCGGCGATCTTCAGGCCGGTATTCCGCTGATGGAGGCGGTAGAGATCCTCCCCCAGCATCGTGTAGATCGTCTGGGTGAGCCGCAGAAAATCCTCCAGGGAGGCGATCGGCTCGTCGCTGTCGGGCGGCGGGTGATCGGCATACTCCTCCCAGCCCGCCTGGCGCATGATCGCCCGAAATTGGGGGCCGCTCGTTTCACGTAACGCGTCGAGGATCAAGCGCATCAGGTTACCGGCAATGACCTTTTCCATTGCTGTTCCTCCCCGCTAGCGGCGCCGCTCCCGCGCGACTAGCCCGCGCCGTAAGATCTTGCCGGGGTCAACAGACCGCGCGACTCACCAATGCTCCCAGCGGACCACCTCGTCGAGAGAGCGCCGGCCGCCTTTTCTGAGCCCGGCCGGCTGGTCGGGGCGCGGGGCGGGGTAGCCGAAGGAGATCGCCAGGTCAAAGTGGTGGCCAGCCGGGATGCCCAGGATCGCGCGGGCCTTGTCCGGCTCCCACATGGCGGCGATGCACGAGCCAATGCCCAGCTCCCACGCGGCGAGTTGCATATACGCCGCCGCCTGGCCCAGGTCAAACGTCGCCTCGGCGGCGGAGACGAGAGCGATGGCAAAGGCTGCCCCCGCCAGGTGGCCGGCATATTGGCCACACGTCGCCAGCTGCTGTAATGTCGCCCGGTCGCGGATCACGATAAACTGCCAGGGTTGGCTGTTCTTCGAGCTCTGGGCCCGGCGCCCGGCGTTGAGGATGGCCCGGATGTGCTCTTCACTCACCGGCGCGGCGGTAAATTCCCGCACGGCGCGTTGGGTCTGGATCAGCGATGTCACGGTCATAGAGTCCCCTCCTTCATAAAATAGTCCATTCCGTCAGCCAGGCGTCGCCTGGCTGCGGGTCACTTGCGCGGCAGTCTGGCGGGCGTTCTTGATACAGTCAGGGAGGCCGACCCCGCGGTAAGCGCTGCCGGTGAGGAACAGGCCCGGCATGGCCTGGGCGGCGCGCGCTTCCAGCTGCGCCACCCGGTCCAGGTGGCCGACGGCATACTGGGGATTGGCCGCCGGCCAGCGGTAGATGCGGGTCAGGACCGGCGCGGCTCGGATGCCCAGGAGCCGGGCCAGCTCCGCGCGTACCTGGCGGACCAGCTCGGCGTCGGGCAGGGCGGCTCGGGCTTCGTCGCGAGCGCCGCCCACGAACGCCCGCAGGAGCACGTGCTCCGGTGGGGCGCGGTGATCGAATTTGCTGGACGTCCAGGTGCAGGCCAGCAGTGGCGTCGGCTCCCGCGCGGCGACGACAAAGCCGAACCCGTCGAGCGGCCGCGCCAGGTCGGCCGCCCGGTAGCCCAGGGAGATCGTCGCGCTGGAGACGGTGCGGATTGCGCGGAGCCCCGCGGCCAGCGCGGCGTCGAGCGGCGCCACCAACGCGGCCGCGACCGCCGCCGGGGTGGCCAGCACGACCTGCGCGGCGGTCACCGTCGTGCCGTCCGTGAGGTGCAGCCGGTAGCGGCCCCCGGTGTCTCGCGCCAGGCTCGCGACCTGGCGGCCCGTGCGGATCACCTCCGGCCCCAGATGGGCGGCCAGGGCGTCGACCAGGCCCTGCATCCCGTCGCGCAGGGCCAGGAACGTGCTGGTCGGGCGCCCCGCGGCGGCGGCCGGGGCGGCGGGCGCCTCGCGCTGGCGGGCACGCATGCCCAGGATCAGGCTGCGCTGCCGGCGCTCCAGCTCGGCCAGCTGGGGGAAGGTGGCCTGCAGGCTCAGGCCGGCGGGGTCGCCCGTGTAGATCCCGGCCAACAGCGGCGTCACCAGCTTGTCGACGGCTTCCTGCCCCAGCCGGCGGCCGGCAAAGGCGGCCAGGCTCTCGTCGCCGGTAGCCCGGCGGCAGGGCAGCAGCAGGTCCAGCGCCAGGCGCAGCTTCCCCGCGGGACTGAACAGCCCGGAGCGCAGCAGCGGCCCGGCCCGGGTCGGCACGATCAGCAGCAGCCCCTCCGGCAAGCGGTGCAGCCGACCGCCGGCCAGCACATAGGTTTTGCGCCGGGCGTCGTTCGTGCCGATCAACTGGTCGCCCAAGCCCAGCTCCTGGCAGAGCGTGTAGGCGTCTGCCTTCTGCGTGATAAACGAGTCGGGGCCGCCCTCGATCACGAAGCCGCCGTCGCGCGCGGTCACGACTTTGCCGCCCGGCCGCGCCGCCTGCTCCAAGACCACGACGCTGTGCGCCCGGCCGGCCGGGGCGGGCGGCAGCAAGTAATACGCCGTAGCCAGGCCGGCGAGGCCCCCGCCGACGACGGCGACGTCCACCTGGGCGGGCGCCATCAGCGGCCCGTGCGTCCTGACCCCAAATTCTCCATGCCGCTACTATACCATAAGTAGCGGCAGCGGATTATGGACCGGGTAGGGAGGCACAGGTTGTGTGATAGGGGAGACCCGCGGGCATGTATTGCGCCCACTCCGCAGCAGTCAGGTTACGGTTGACCACCGCGCATGCCGAGGGCAGTTGGGCCAGCGCGGCGCTATCCCATAGCAGAATCGTGCCATCTCGACTCCCGGAGGCCAGGGTACTGCCATCCGGATTGAAGGCTACAGCGTTGACCCGATCCTGGTGGCCAGTGAGCGGTAAGCCCATCGCCCGACCTGTCCCCACGTCCCAAAGAAAGATCGTCCGATCAAAACTACTCGAAGCCAGCGTCCGGTTATCGGGGCTAAAGGCGACCCCTGTTACCCGTCCTTGATGGCCTGTAAGGGGCGGCCCCAGCCGGCGTGCGGTATTCGGGTTCCATAAACTGATCGTCCAATCCCAGCCCCCCGCCGCCAGGATGCGGTTATCCGGACTAAAAGCTACACTACCGACACTCAGGTTCTGGCCCGCCAGGGGCAGGCCCAGGGGTTGGCGCGTGGTCAGGTTCCAGAGTCGGATGGTCCAGTCGGCACTACCCGAGGCAACCATCTGTCCGTTCGGGCTAATCGCGACGCTCAGGACACTTTGCGTGTGCCCAGTAAGCGGGGGCCCGTCCTGACTCTGCGTTGCGACGTTCCACAGTCGGACCGTTTGATCTGCGCTACCAGAGGCCAGGATGTGACCATCAGGACTGAAGGCCAGGGCCGTCACGGCATCGGTATGCCCGACGAGCGGGGGCCCGAGCGGCCGGCGGGCGGCCACGTCCCACAGCATGATCGTTTTATCTATACTCCCCGACGCCAAGATGCGGCCGTCCGGGCTAAAGGTGATGCTGGTTACACTATCGGTATGCCCGAGCAGCGGGGACCCGAGCGGCCGGCGAGTCGCCACGTTCCAGAGGATAATCACTTTATCTGCTCCGCCCGAGGCCAGAACGCGACCGTCCGGGCTGAAGGCCACCGTATTGACTGATCCCGCGTGGCCGACGAGCGGGGGCCCCAGCGGCCCAGGGGCGCGTAAGTTCCACAAAATGATGTCATGATCGTCGCCCCCGGACGCCAGCGAACGCCCATCGGGGCTGAAGGCCAGCGTATGCACGGACTGGCTATGGCCGGTGAGCGGAACCCGGAGGGGCTTATGCGTAGCCACGTCCCATAAGCTGATCGTGCGGTTCCCACTAGCGGTGGCTAAGATCTGATCATCCGGGCTGAACGCCACACTGTACAGGGGCTGATCTTGCTTAGCCAGTAGGAGACCGAGGGGGCGCGGCGCCGCAATATCCCACAAAATAAGGGTGCCATCGAACCCGCTGGATGCCAGCTTCTGCCCATCATGGCTGAAGGCCACACTGGTTATGGTGTCCTGGTGCGCCGTGGGCAGCGCGCTAAGGAGTTGGCGCTTCGCTACATCCCATAAGATAATGGTGCGGTCGACCCCACTGGAGGCGAGGATGTGCCCGTCGGGGCTGAAAGCCAGGCTGTTTACGGCCTCGCTGTGCCCGATCAGCGGCGGACCTAAGGGCTGCCGAGTCCCCACATCCCACAGGATCACTGTGTGATCGTAACTGCTGGAAGCCAATGTCCGGCCATCGGGACTAAACGCGACACACGTGACCCAGTTTTTGTGTCCCCTCAGCGGCGGACCCAGGGATTGATGGGACGCGACATTCCACAAGCGGATGTTAGAATCCTGGCTCGCCGCGGCCAGAAGGCGGCCATCGGGACTGAAAGCGACACTCTCGACGCCGCCTAGCTGGTCGGGTAGCGGCGGACCCAGCATGGTATGGGTCCGCGTATCCCAAAGGCGAACTGATCCATCATAACTGCCGGACGCCAAAGTTCGCCCATCCGGGCTGAAGGCCACGCTTTGGACACTCAAGGCATGGCCCGGAAGGAACGCGGTTAAGTATGGGCTATACTCCAGGGCGGAGCGTAAGCTGAGGCGCGCCTCCAGCGTGTCCGTGACGGCCGTGGCTTCCAGGCTTAATAATACGGCGAGATCGAGTTGATCGTCCAGATGCGAGATCGCCTGGGCGGCTAGTTGGCGGGACGTGGCGATGTTGGCCTGGGTGTTAGCGAGATCCGCCTGGGTGTTCGCGCGGCTACGCTCGGCTACCGCAGTTGCCTGTTGCTGTTCGGCCCGCTCTGCCGCCTGGGCCGCCTGTGTACTTTCCGCAATAGCTGTCCCCGCGGCCTGATCCGCAATAATCCGTTCGGCATCCGCCCGCTGAGCCTGAGTATCCGCCTGATTGCGGGCCACCTCCGCCGTCGCCTGGGCCTGGGTGGCACGATCGGCACTCCTGCTGGCGCTGATGGCCGACCAAATGATGGCGAGGAAGAACAGCAGGAAGAGCAAGCCCAGGCCAGCACCCAGGCGGAGGTTGCGGTTCCGGGCGCGAGCGACCGCTTGGCTGGCCGCTAGCAACTCGTGCTCGGTGGCACTCATTTCCGCTGTGTGGGTGGCGGCCCAGTGCGCGGCGTCCCGCAATTCAGCCCCACGCAGCAGTAGGCCCGCGGGCTGGCCCTGGTCCGCCCAGAGGTTCGCCTGGCGCTGCAGCAGGCTGTAGTGGGTCTCCCGCCAGCGGGCGTTGTCGGTCCGCAGCGGCCCGATCAGCCGGTCATGCACCAGTTCATACCAGGTGACCCCCCGCCGCTCCTCCGCCCGTACCAGGTGGGCATCGACGAGTCCCTGGATGGCCCGGTTCGTCAGGCCGCCGCTCGTTTCCGGCGCCCGCAGCACCTGCCCCCGAATGCCGTTCGCCGTGATCAGCGCCGCACACCAATCGCGGACCCACCGCTCGGGTATGCCCGCCGCCCCGGCCACGGCCGCGACCTGCGCGGCGTAGTAGGCGGCCAAGGCCGTATCGACGCTCCCCACCCCGGTCACGTCGGTTTCGGCGATCGTGGTCGCCGTGGGGGGGCGCCGTTCCCAGAGACCCCGGCAGACGACCTGCAATTGCACCGGCTCGACCCACGGGCCCGGCTGCTCGGCGGTTGTGCCATCCGGGCGCTGCACCTGGACCCGCCGCAGATCCTCCACGAGCTTGCGCGCGGCCGCGTCGGTGAAGTCCACGCCCACCGCGCGGGCGGGTGCCTGGATCGCCTGACGCGCGGCCCCCGGCCCCAGTAGGTCGAGCCGAAAGGTGGTGCCGAAAGCCCCGGGCAAGGAGTCGCGATAGGGGTCCAGCCCCGCCAGGTAGTCCTCCCGCAGCGCAAATAGCGCCCAGCGGCGCCGGTCCCGCAGGGCATCGCCCACCCCGGCAAAAAACGCGGCCTTGGCCGCCTGATCGGTCGGGTCGAGGGTCAGCACCTCTTCGAACTGGTCGAAGATCAGGACTTCATCGGCCGCGCCCTCCGCGGCCCCCCGCTGGTCCAAGTAGGTCGCCAGATTCAGCCGCGCCAATGCGGCGAGCGGCTGTTGATCCCCCGCCGGCCGGTCCTGTTCGAGCGCTAAGAGCATGCTCAATGTGTAGCGATTCGCCCCGGCGGGTACGCCCTCTGGGGGAACCGTGCCTACCCGCATCACCGGCCGCACGCGGAATTCCCGTTTCGCCAGTTCGGGCAGCAATCCTGCCTGGATCAGCGACGTTTTGCCCGCTCCTGAGGGCGAGTAGAGGAGGACGATCCGCTTGGCAATCAGCAGGTTGCGCAACTCGGCGAGCTCACGAGTCCGCCCGTAGAGTTGCTCGCCCGGCTCATAGGCCCGCGGCCCCACATAAGGGTTGGGAGGGGCAGCAGGCGCGACCATCAGCGGCCCGCCTCCTCCGCGTGGTAGCGTGCCCAGGCGGCCTGAAGGTCTTGCAGGAATTGGGCGGCGCGGCCCCAGTAGATGGTGACGGCCGCCGCGCCGAAGTAGCTTTCGAGGTAGCGGCGCGTGCTTTCCGGCTCCGAGACGTGCGCGGCCTGGGGATCGAGCTGCACGGCGACATGCGTATACCGGCCCCGGCGGGCGGATCCTTCCTGCCCAATCAGGCTGTGGAAGAGCACGCGAAAGCTCCAGTCCTCCACACGGAAGCCCAGGAAGAGCAGCGCACTATCGGCCAACGCGGCTTGGATCACCGAGGGCACTTGCCGCTGGTTATGGGCCATATTGACCAGATAGGTGAAGTAATCATCTTCTTTGAGCACGAGCGAAAAGGGGTGGGGCAAGCGGCCGAACAGGTGATACACCAGGGGCCGGGGCACACTGGGCTCATAGCTGGGCTCGGTCTCGTAGATGGACCGGGGCCAACGCCCATCTTGCGTCCAGCGGCAAAGCTCAATCTGTGGCTGTTTGCCCACCGCCCGCAGGGCGTCGGCCAGGAGCGGGTCGGGGTTGGTGGTAATATAGAGCGCGAAGGGCAGGGCCGCCAGCACCGCATACGGGGCGGCAGGATCGGGACCCCAATACCCGGCGGCGGCCAAGCGCAGCAGATCATCCGGCGGGGCACTATGCTCCGCCGCCGGAATAAGATCCCCGTAGCGCGTCTGTAACTCGGCGGTCAGGTAGCGGCGGAATTCGGTGCGCAAGGTATTCGGATTCTCGATCGTCGCGAGGTATTGAGCGACCTGGGGCAGATCCACAGACTGATCGGCCGGGTGCGGAAAGCGAAAACTCTGCGCCCAGCGGTGGGCAAGCTCGCGCGACGACCCCAGTAGCGGCTCCAACAGCCCGGGCCCGAGGATCGGCGTACACTGCGCGTTCTCTACGTCACTCAGCAGTGCCCGCCACTTGGGAAACCCATCCGGCCGGGCCGCTGGAGAGGAGTCGGCGAGGGGCTCAAGGACATATACTGCGTTGGAGTGGGCGAGAGGGACGGGGGCCGCCGGGACGGCCCCTTGGGCCGGAGCGTCCGCCGCCGGCCCGGACTGCCGGGCCGGCGGCGTTGCCGATGCCGTCGCTAACTGCTCGACGAACGCTTTGAGCTTGGGGTTGTCCGGGTTTGTGTTCTGGGCGCCCTGAATGAGTTGCTCCAACTTGCCCTGCGCCTGGGCCCAGTCGATCAGCTCCAGCACCTTATTGGGCAGCAACGTACTCTTTACGAGGAAGTGGAGGTTCTGGTCCAGCTCAAAGCGGACCAAGAGCTGAAGCGCATCCTCGTTAGGGAACGCAGCGAGCAGCGCTTCGTGCAACTGGCGCAGTTGGCGACTGGTCAGAGGAACGAGCATCGGCGACTCCCCGGGGCAGCAGCGAAATCCACATTGGGAGTATAGCACATCCGCTGGGCGGGAGTAGCGCGCCCCGGGCCGCCTACGCGGTCCGACTCCGGGCCGCCAGCCACCCCTGAATCGCCAGCATATGGATATGCTCGTGCAGGTGCGCGAGCGAGGCGTGGAGCACGGCCGCGAGCGGCGCCCCGCCCAGCCAGGCGAAGCGGCCCGCCTCCAGCAGATCGGCCTCGGGCAGCGCGCGCACCAGGTCCGCCAGCTGCTGCCAGGCCGCTTCCGACTCCTGTAGCACGGCCGCGAGCGGCCGATCCCGGGCCGCCTGCTCGAACCAGGCGTTGATCTGGGCGACCCCGCCCGGGGCGTTTTCGTCGAGCTCGGCCGGCCACGGCGGCGGCGCGGGCGCGGTGTGCTGCAGCCCGGCCTGCAAGCGAGCGCACGATCGCTCGCGCCAGGCGGTCAGGTGGGCGGTGACATCCTTGACCGTCCACCCCGGCCCGGCGGCCCCAGGCAGCAGCATGCGATCCTCGCCGATCGCGTCCAGCAGCGCCCGCCACGCCGCGTGTTCGGCCGCCAGGATCCCCAGCAGCTCGGCCTTCGTCGTCCCTGCATCCATCGACCTTAGCTCCCTCCCGGCGCCAACGACTGGCGCCGGGAGGGAGCGTGCAAGACGCGCGCCACGGACTCGGGCGGCGCCCACCAGGCCCGCGCCGCGCGGGGTTAGGGCGCGGGCGGGTAGAGCTGGCGGTAGCGGAAGGTGCCCAGCTGGCCCAGCAACACGTTATATGGCGGCGCGTTCGCCGGGTGCCACTCAAACATGGCGCGCTCGAAATACTGCACGGTGTAGGGCTGGCCGTCCAGCGGGCTGACTTCGCGAAACTCATCGCTGATCGGGTAGCCCTGCTGGGCCAGCCCGCCATGACTCTGCCAGTAGGCCGCGAACACCCCGCCCAGCGTATGCCCGGTTTGCGGGATATAGGTACCGCCCGGCGCGGGGTGCTGGCCGGACGCCCCATGCGGGTAGAGCGCGTGGTAGCGGAACGTGCCCAACTGGCTGAGCAAGACGTTGTACGGTGCGGCGTTCTCGGGGTGCAGCTCGAACACGGCGCGCTCGAAATACTGCACGGTATACGCCTGGCCGTCCAGTGGGCTGACCTCGGTCAGCAGCGGGGAGATCGGGTAGCCCTGCTGGGCCAGGCCCCCGTGGTCCGTCCAGTACGGCAGGAACAACCCCCGTAGCGTCTGTCCCGTGGCCGGGAAGGTCACGCTGCCCCCCGCCCCCGTCCCCGGCAGCGCGTCCGGTACCGGCGCCCCGGTCGCCAGATCCCAACGATGGATTATCTGATATTGGCTGCTGGTGAAATCCCACACTTCCTGGATGATCTGGCCGCCTTGCACCACGATGTCGCACGGGGCGCAGGCGGTGAGCTCCTGGTCGGGACCGGGTGGCGCGTGGAACCACAACTGCTCCCAGCTGGCCGCCGGGGCGGTGTGGAGGTAGTAGAACCGGTCATCGCCAAGGACGGCGAGGGGCATCAGGAGGTCGCGGGTGGCCGACGCGGGTACCACCACCGCGCCTGCGCCCGTCAACCCCACCCCGTAGAGTTGGGACTGGTACGGCGGATCGCCCGTCGTCACGCCCATCACCAGCAGCCGCTGGCTGCTCGGACTCCACGCCGTCGCCGCGTCCCCGGCGTCCCACGCCGGAAGGAAGCCCAGTTGGTCGGAGGTGCGCGTAGTCGCCTGGTGGCTGGCGCGCTCCCAGAGCGTCAGGCTCTCCTGCGTCGGGTTATCCCTGGTGACCAGGACGATCCAGCTGATCCAGCGCCCGTCCGGGCTCGCCGACCACGAGCTGGTCGTCTCCGGCGCCCCCGTCCAGAGCACGACCGCCGGCTGGCCGGCGGCGCGGTAGTCGACCTGCCCCGTCGTCACGTTGCCGACCACCTGGCTGCCATCGCTCAGCGTGACCAGCACCCGCTCCGAGTCATTGGTCTGCGCGCGGCCCCCATACGGGGTGGCGAGTCCCAGGCCCAGGAAGAGGACCAGGAGGGTGCTCACGCGGAGAAGCTGCGGTCGATGCATGGGAGTGTCCTTTCCGAATAGCCATAATTGAGTACACGCTCCCCCCCGGCGGTCGCGTGGGGCTCCGGCTTCTTATCGGCTCCCCCGCCCCGAATGCGGATCGGGGCGCCCCCGGGCCCCGCCCCCGCCCCGCGCGGGGCCGGGGGGGTTGACACCCCAGCAGCGCGGCCCTACCGGGGCGGGGCGCCCGCCGACCCCAGGCAGGTGACGGGCTCCGCGATCGCGAAATAGATGATTTTGGCGATCTGCCCGCGGGTGGCCGGCCCTCCCGGGCGGAAATAGGCCCGCCCCGCCGCGTCGCAAGGCTCCCCCGGCCCCCCGCAGGCGTAGCCACTCACCACCCCGTGGCAGTAGGCCGTTTCGACGAAACCGTAAAACGCCGTCCCGGGGAGCACATCCGTGAAGGTGCCCGGCGCGGGCGGGGCGAGCAGCACCCAGCCGGCGGCCCCCACCGTGATCTTGGCCAACTGCCCGCGCGTGACCGGGGCATACGGGCGGAAGTACGGCCGGCCCGCCGCGTCGCACGGCTCACCCGGGCCCCCGCAGCCGTAGCCGCTCACCAGCCCCGCCGCCGCCGCCGTCTCGACCAGGGTAAAGAACGGCTGGCCGGGCGGCACATCGGCGAAGCGATAGCCCCCCCCGACCGGCGTCACGAGCGGCGTGGCGAAGCCGAGCACGACGATCTTGACCAGCTGAGCGCGGGTCGTCGGCGTGTAGGGCCGGAACGTGCCGTCGGCATAGCCGCTGATGACCCCCCGGCAGGCCAGGTCGCGCACCGGCGTGTAGAAATACTCCGCCGGGGTCACATCGGTAAACGTCAGGCGACAGGGAGTGGGGCTAGGGCCGGCGGGGGTGGGCGACGCCGGGGGGGTGGCCCCGGGCAGGGTGGCGGTCGGGGG
>DATGEF010000907.1:0-4885 GCA_035310405.1 Chloroflexia bacterium
ACCCTCCGCCCGCCGAGATGCAAAAACTGGAGTGGATCCAGGACCTGGGCGATAAGCTGCCGCTGTACGACCAGCTGTGGGCGGCGCTTAAGTAGTCGTCAGTCGTCAGTCGTCAGTCGTCAGGCGGCAGGCGGCAGTCGATAACATTCATCATCAGGATTGCTCCTTAATGCGTCAATGATGTATTTTATTAGCAGAAAACACAAGATCTGTCATTCTGAGCCCTTCGCTGCGCTCAAGGGTAAACTCCGCGAAGAATCCGCTGGAGCGCGCCCCTGCGGCCCTATACGCCGCAACCGAAGAGGCAGGGGCCACTAGGAGATACCGGGCGGCGCCCAGCACCCGCCGCCCGGTAGTGATAACCATCAGCCCGCGTAGGCGGGCTTCGCACCCGTAGCCGCGGCTTCAGCCGCTAGGCGTCCCGCCCGAGGACCATGCCGCTCACTTAGGTTGATGCGTATAGGGCGCGCCCCCTGCGTGCCCAACGGGGCGATCTGAGGGGCTGGCGCGGGGGCGGCGGGCGCGGGGCCAATGGCCCGCTGGCCCTGCCCCGATCCGCCGGGCAACGGATGCTTCGCGGAGTTTACCCTTGAGCGCAGCGAAGGGCTCAGAATGACAAATTCTTTGCTATCTTTGCTAATATTCATATCTAAACATGATTGCTGCGCGCGGCGCCGGGGGCAAAAATGAGGAGTGAGCACCCCCAGGTGCGAACGGGTCGCGCCCCGCCGTTCGCACCTGGGGGTGCTCACTCCTCGGTACCGAACCCCAACAGGTCACCGGAACCTGCACTAGGAGACAATGGGCGGCGACCAGCACCCGCCGTCCCGGAGTGACGCCCCCCAGCCCGCGTAGGCGGGCTTCGCCCGGCGTTGCCGCGGCTTCAGCCGCCGGGCGTCCAGCATGGCTTGACAGCGCGCCAGGGAGCGGTATAGAATAGCGCCGGGGGCGGGAGGCCGGGCCACAGGCACCGCCGGGGCAGAATCGAGGGGGTATTCTGGGCGCCCAGCCGGGTCATGGCGACCGCTGGGCGCTCTTGTATCTGGCGGGGAGCGCTATGCTGGTCATGAAATTCGGCGGCACATCGGTGGGCAGTGCCGCGCGCATCCGGCAGGTCGCCACGTTGGTGCAGGAGGCGGCCGGTCGGGAGCCGGTGGTCGTCGTCGTGTCGGCCGTGAGCGGCGTCACCGATGGGCTGATCGCCGCCGCCCGTGACGCCGCGGGGCGCCAGCGACTGGAGGCGCTCCAGCGGGTCATCCAGCTGCAGGGCAAGCACGCCGAGATCCTCTACGGGCTGGATTTGCCGGCCGAGATGCAGCAGAGTGTCGCCGACGAGCTCCACCCGCTCTGGGTAGAGCTGGAAAACTTCATCCACAGCGTGGGCGTGCTGGGCGAGCTGACCCGCCGCACCCTCGACTACATCAGCAGCCTAGGGGAGCGCCTGAGCTGTCGCCTGGTCGCCGCCACGCTGCGCGCCGCCGGCCAGGCCGCCGAGGCCGTCGACGCGACCAGGGTCGTGGTCACCGACAGCACTTTCGGCAATGCCTTTCCGCTCATGGACGCCACCCGCGCCCGGGCGACCGCCGTGCTGGCGCCGCTGCTCGCCGCCGGGCGGGTGCCGGTGATCACCGGCTTTATCGGCGCCAACGCCGATGGTATCGTCACCACCCTGGGGCGCGGCGGCTCCGACTACTCCGCCGCGATCCTGGGCCGCGCCCTCGACGCCCGCGAAGTGATTATCTGGACCGACGTCGACGGCGTGATGACGGCGAACCCCCGCGTGGTGCCCGAGGCCCGTACTTTGCCGCAGCTCTCTTATCTCGAAGCGGCGGAGATGTCCTACTTCGGCGCGAAAGTGCTGCACCCCAAGACGATCGCCCCGGCCGTCGAAGGCGGCATCCCGGTGCGGATCAAGAACACTTTCGCCCCCGAGTCGCCCGGCACCCTGATTACGGCCCAGCCCCCACCCGCCGACGCCTCGATCCGCGCGATCACCGCCATTTCCCGCCTGGCGCTGCTGACCTTGCAGGGCAAGGGCATGGTGGGCTTGCCCGGGGTCGCGGCCCGGCTCTTTTCGACGATCGCCCAGGAGGGGATCAACGTCCTGATGATCTCCCAATCGTCGTCGGAATACAACATTTGTGTGCTGATCGAAGAAGCCTATGCCGCACAAGCCCAGGCCGCCATCGAGCGGCAATTCGCGCTGGAGCAGGCCCAGGGCCTGATCGAAGGGCAAACCGTGCGCACCGGGGTGTCGATCGTGGCCGTGATTGGCGCGGGCATGCGCGGCAAGCCGGCAGTGACCGGCCAGGTCTTCCTGGCGCTGGCCGGCACGGCGATCGAAGTACTGGCCATCGCTCAGGGCTCGTCCGAGCTCAACCTATCGTTTGTGATCGCCAGCACGCAGGAAGATGCTGCGGTGCGGGCGATCCACCAACATTTTGACCTCGGGAGGTGAGATGCCGAGCGGCCAGTTGAGGCAGGAGGTGGAGATCCGGGTGCCGGCCACGTCCGGGAACCTGGGACCGGGCTTTGACGTGCTAGGCCTGGCCTTCGCGCTCTACAATACGTTTGTGGTTCGCGCCACCGAGGCGCCGTTGTGCATTACGGCCGTCGGAGCGGCGGCCGGCCTGCCCGGCGACGAGTCCAACCTCTTTTACCAGGCCTTTGCCGCCCTTTGCCGCGAGGCCGGCCAGCCCGTCCCCGGCCTGGCGATCCATATGACCATCGCGATCCCGCCGGGCCGGGGCCTCGGCAGCAGCGCCACGGCCGTGGTCGGCGGCTTGCAGGCGGCGAACACGCTCCTGGGCCTGGATCTGGCGCCCGAGGCGCTGCTGCCGGCGGCCGTGGCCCTGGAGCACGGCAACCACCCCGACAACGTGGCCCCGGCGCTGCTCGGCGGGCTGGTCGTCAATACCTTCGCCGACGCAACCCTGCACACGGTGCGGCTGCCCTTCCCAGCGGCGATCCGAGCGGTGGTCTATATCCCGGACTTCGAGATGGATACGATCCAGGGACGCGCTCTGATGCCGGCCCACTACGCGAAAGCCGATGTGATCTTCAACACGAGCCGGGTCGCTCTGTTCCTCGCCGCCCTCAGCACGGGGCGCTATGAAGAGCTGGGCATCGCCATGGAAGACCGCATGCACCAGCCCTACCGAGCGCAACTGTTCCCGGCGCTCCCCGCCCTGCTGGCCGCCGCCCGGCAGGCGGGCGCCTATGGCGCGTGCCTGGCCGGCGGCGGCTCCACCATCCTGGCCCTCACGCCGGCCGGCGCGCGGTGTGACCGGGTCGCCGCGGCCCTGGCGGCCACGGCTGGCCAGGCCGGGCTGACCGGGCGATCGGCCATCCTCGACATCGATCGGACGGGCGCGACGGCCACCACGGCGCCCGGAGAGAGAAAGGACCTGCGATGAGCACCCTGCTAGTCTGCCCGATCTGTGCCCAGCAGTACCCGCGGGACGAGGTGCGCTATCGCTGCCGCTGCGGTGAAACGCTGGAGGTGGCCTACGCGCCGGGCGACCCGCGCCGGAGCAGCGCGTCGGGGGGCTTGTTCGACGCCCGGCGGGCCGCCCGGCGCGGCCCGGACGCCAGCGGCACCTGGCGGTTCCGGGAGCTCCTGCCGCCCTTCGCCGACGGCGAGATCGTCAGCAAGCCGGAGGGGAACACCAACCTCTATGCCGTGGGCGCCCGCGCGGGGGGCGGCTTTGGCCGCATCGGCGCCTATGCCGGGCTCGACATCCTCTACCTCAAACACGAGGGGGAGAACCCCACGGGCAGCTTCAAAGATCGGGGCATGACCGTCGGCGTGAGCCAGGCGCGGCGGATCGGCGCCCGGGCGGTGGCCTGCGCCTCGACCGGCAATACCTCGGCCTCCCTGGCGGCCTATGCCGCGCAAGCCGGCCTCCCCTGCTTCGTCTTTATCCCGGCCGGCGCCGTCGCCCTGGGCAAGCTGGCCCAGACCCTCGGCTATGGGGCGATCGCCGTCCAGGTCGCTGGCGACTTCGATACAGCTATGCGCCTGGTCCAGGAAGTCAGCGCGGACCTGGGGATTTACCTGCTCAACTCGATCAACCCTTTCCGCATCGAAGGGCAAAAGACGATCGGCTGGGAGCTCTTGCAGGACCTGGACTGGCAGGTCCCCGATTGGCTGGTGCTGCCGGCCGGCAATCTCGGCAACACGGCCGCCCTCGGCAAGGCGCTGGCCGAAGCCCAGGCGCTGGGGCTGATCGCGCGGCTGCCCCGCATCGCGGCCATCCAGGCCAGTGGGGCCGCCCCCTTTTACCAGAGCTACTGCGCCGGCTTCACCGCGCCAGTCGTCGTGCAGGCGGAGACGGTGGCCACGGCGATCAAGATCGGCAACCCCGTCAGCTACCGGCGGGCGGTCGCGGTGCTGCGGGCCACGCAGGGGGTCGTCGCCGCCGTGGACGACGCGGAGATCCTGGCGGCCAAGGCCGTCGTCGACGCGGCCGGCATCGGCTGCGAGCCGGCCAGTGCCGCCACGCTGGCCGGCATCCGCCAGCTGGTCCGCAGCGGCACCATCCCGCGGGACGCGACGGTGGCCGGCATCCTGACCGGCCACCTGCTCAAGGACCCGGACACCACCCTCGCCGCGCTGCCCGCCGGCCGCCAGCCACTCACGGCGGGCGCCGATCGCCAAGCAGTGGCCGCCGCGCTCGCTCCCTATCTCGCCCGCACCTGAGTCCGCCGCCGTCGTGCGGCATCGGCGTGCGGCACCTGCCGGATGACGGCGGCGGGAAACTTTGGTATAATAGCGCATCCGCGCAAATAAGAGTGCCTATGTCCCGTTTCCGCAATGTCTACCTGAGTATCCGCTGGAAACTCATTCTGCCGTTCCTGCTCACGATCCTGCTGGTCGGCGGGG
>DATGEF010000908.1:0-7357 GCA_035310405.1 Chloroflexia bacterium
AGCTGGTCGGTTGCAAGACCGCACTAGCTGTTTCACAACTATACTGGTGCTACTACAAGCCCACCGGCCCCTTTTGCTCTGCCGTTGGCCATCGGCCGGAGTTGCACGCCAGTTACGTGGGCCGGCCCTGGTAAGGCTCCTTTTCCGCAGGCCTCAGGAAGGATGAACCCATGGATCGCCGTATCTGGCGGGGAGGGCTCTGTGTGCTCCTCGCCCTCCTCGCGCTGCTTTGGCTGGGAAGCAACAGCTCCAGCCGCGCCGCGCAGCCCCAGCCGCCCGCCGCTAATTCAGCCGCCCGGCCCCCAGCGGGCGCGCCGCCGGTGCAGGGCACGCCCACCGATACGGCCACACCCACCCCCTGCGCCGGGCCGAACGTGATCGTCAACCCCGGCTTCGAGACGGCGGACTTTACGGGCTGGATCACGGCGACGGTGGGGCAGGCGCCACCGCCCACCGTCGACGCCACCGCGCATAGTGGCCAGTTTGCCGCCAACCTGAGCGCCAGCATCGACTCGAGCGCGATCTACCAGCAGGTAGTGGTGCCGGGCAGCGCGAACCTGGCCTTCTGGTATAATCCGGCGGCCCAATCGGTCGGCAGCCTGAACGTCTATGTGACCGATACGAATAACCAGGTCCTGGCCGCCGTGCTGACCGATACCTCCAGTACCGGCGTCTGGACCCCGTATAGCTATGATCTGTCCGCGTTTGGTGGCCAGACGGTGCGCATCCGCTTCCAGATCACCGCGACGGGCACCCTGGATAATTTCGCCGTGCCCGATAATTACACCGTGCATGTGGACGACGTATCGCTGATCAGCACGATCTGCCCCAGCGTGACCCCCACCAGCACGGCGACGCCATCCGACACGCCGACCCCCCCCAGCACGGCAACCGCCACGTCGACGATGACGGCGACCAGCACCGCCACCGCCGTGCCCAGCAGCACCGTCACGCCCCACGCGAGCCATACGGCCACCGGCACCGCTACCGCCACGGCCACGACGACCCATACCCCCGTGGGCACCTGGACCGCACTGCCCACCGCCACGCCGACCAATACGCCCGCCCCCGGCCCCATCGCCGGGGGCCCCGGCGCGCAGCAAGCGCCCCGGCTCTACGGCAATATCCTCGTCTGGGAGGATAACCGCTCCGGCTCGTGGGACGTCTACCTGCGCGACATTTCCGCCCCCCTCACCACTCCGGTCCCCGTCGCCATCGGGCCCGCCGACGCCCGCCACCCCGCTATCGGCGACAGCTTCATCGTCTGGCAGGATAACCGCTCCGGCTTCTGGGAGATCTATGCCCGGGCCTACACCGGCACCACCCTCGGCCCCGAGTTCCTGGTCAGCGGCGGCCGCGGCGACCAGGAGAATCCCGCCGTCGCCGGCAATACCTTTGTCTGGCAAAGCGATGCCGGCTTTACCGCCGCGAGCCAGCCCGGCCGGGCCGCCGCCCCGACCGGCCTCGGCCGCTGGGAGGTCGTCGGCCTGACCCTCGGCTCCCTGCGCGCCCCCCGCGGCCGCCCCGCCCGCTCCCCCGCCGCGGCCCCGTTGATCGCCGGCGTGCCGATCACCTACACCAGCGCCAGCGTCGTCGCCAGCAACCCGGCCATCGACAACGACACCATCGTCTGGCAAAGCACCGTGCCGACCACCACCCAGCAACTGCCCGGTGGCCTGGGGCGCTGGAGCGTCGACGGCTTCGACCTGGTGGCCAACCAGCCCTTCAGCTTGACCGAGAGCCTGGCCGGCGACCAGACCAACCCGGCGATCAGCGGCGATACCGTCGTCTGGCAGAGCTACACCGGCCCGGCCGGCCAGGCGCCGGCCGGGCTGGGCCGCTGGAGCGTCGACGGCATCCACCTGGCCACGCACGCCGTCTTCACGGTCACCGACAGCGTGGCCGGCGACCAAACGCACCCGGCCATCGGCGGCGACCTGGTCGTCTACCAGGATGAACAGGTGGCGGCCGGGCGCCCGGATGGGCTGGGCCGCTGGAGCGTGGAGGTGACCAACCTGGCCACCGGCACGAGCCGCACCGTCTCCACCACCGGCACCGACGCGACCTTGCCGGCGATCAGCGACGGGGTCATTGCCTGGCAACAGACGACGGTCAACGGCGACCCCGACGTGTTCGCCACGGTCTGCAGCGAGAACTTCGTCGACGTGCCGCCGGACGCCTATTTCGCGGCCGCGGTGACCTATCTGGGCTGCGACCAGGTGCTGAGCGGCTACGCGGACGGCACGTTCCGGCCGTACAACAACATGACGCGCGGCCAGCTGGCCAAGCTGCTGGTGGTGGCCCTCGGCTGGGCCGCGGACACGACCGGCGGCCCGCACTTCAGCGATGTGCCGCTGGGCAGCCCCTTCTACGTCTACGTCGAAACGGCGTACCACCAGGGGATCTTGAGCGGCTACGCGGACGGCACGTTCCGGCCGAACAGCCAGATCACGCGCGGGCAACTGGCCAAGCTGCTGGTGGGGGCCTTCGGCTGGAGCCTGACGACGACGGGCGGCCCGCACTTCGTCGACGTGCCCCCCGCCAATCCGTTCTACGCCTTCGTAGAGACGGCCTACGCGCACGCGGTGATCTCGGGCTACGCCGACGGCACATTCCGGCCCTATAACACGGCAACCCGCGGCCAGGTCGCCAAGATCCTCTACGGCGCGCTCGCCACCCCGTAAACGAGTGCGGAGTGCGGAGTGCGGAGTGCGGAGTGCGGAGTGTGGGCCCGAGGCGTATGGGGAGATGCAGGTCATCTTTTGCCCATACGCCTCGCTTAAGACCCGGCCCAAGCACAATCAGCCGCGGAAGAAGGCACAATCTGCCGTTAGCCATGACGGTTATGTGTAAGTCCGTCTAATTCCAGATGCGTAGCGACTCTGAGAGATGCGCAAGGTCCTGCCTGCGTAGCGCTGCTAAAGCCTGTGCTGCGTTGTCACGCCAAACTTGCCCACGGTCTTCCCCCATCGTCAGCCAACCGCTGCGGATCGCGGCGGTTACGCTACTCGCCTATCTGCTGCTGGCGACCCTCGTCTTGAACTACTACCACGGCGACCTGCGTGGCTTTAGCGTGATCGGGCCGCGGTTCATTACGCAGAGCGATTGCAGTCGCGTGATTCGCCCCGATCCGCCGCTTGATCTCCGCGGCACCGGCCTGGGCTATGACGGGCAGTTCGCCTATTATATTGCGCTCGACCCGCTCAAGGCGCGCTACTGCGTCGACAACCCCCCGTACCGCTACACGCGCATTCTGTATCCGCTCCTCGCCTGGCTCGGCGCCCTGGGCCAGCCGGCCGCCATCCCCCTGACCCTGGTGCTGGTCAATCTGGTCGCGGCGGTCGGCGGCACGGCGGCACTGGCCGCCTGGTGCCAGGCGCACCGCCAGTCGCCCTGGTGGGCGCTGGTCTATGGCCTGAACATGGGACAGTTGATGGCCTTCACCCGCAACCTGACCGAGGTGCTGGCTTGTGCCCTGGTGGCTGGGGCCATTTACAGCTTCGACTGCCGGCCCCGGCAGCGCTGGCTCGCGGCCAGCCTGTTCGGTCTGGCCGGCCTGGCCCGCGAGACAACGTTGCTCTTTGCGGTGCTCTACAGTCTGCGCCTGCTGATCGACGCCTGGCCCGCCCGCCCGCGCGAACTTGGCGCCCGTGCGATGTTTGGCGCCCTGGCGGTGGGACCAGCCCTCCTGTGGCAGGTGGGGCTCTATTGCTGGTTGGGCAGCAGCGGCCTGACGGCGGGGCCCGGCTTCGCCGTGCTGCCGCTCGCCGGGCTGATCCCCCTCTACCCCTTTGCTGGCTCGGTCCTGCTGGTCCTGCTGGCCCTGCTCCCGCCGGCCTTCCTCTGCCTGGGCGCGGCGCTACGCAGGCTTTGGATCGATCCCGCCGCGCGCCAGCGGACCGAGATCTGGGTGCTCCTCCTGCACATTGTGTTCTTTGTCCTGCTCTTGCCGTCCCCGTCCCTGGTCGATCTGTACTCCGCCGCGCGCCTGGGCCTCGGCGGCGTCCTGGCGGCCGTGTGTGCGGTCGCCTACTTCCCGTGGCGTGGCTGGTTCTATGGGGCCGCGGCCGTCTGGATGCTGGCGGCGCTCAGCTATTGCGCGCTGCTTGCGGGCCTCACACCGCGGCCAATTTGGCCGTAGTGGGCCTTGGCTGTATTGGGCAAGGGGAGCGTGCAAGCCGCGGCCTCTTCAGTTGCGGCGTATAGGGGGTATCCGGCGCGCTGCCCGAGAAGGAAACCAACAGCAGATGCTTGAGTATAAGAAGCGGCAGTTGCTCTGGTCCCAGCTACGTATGTTTCTCGCAGCGTGGTATCGGCCTTTAGCCGCGGACGATGGAATACCGCCAGCCGAAATAGAATCGGTAGAGCGCGATTATCGCCTTTCCCTGCCGCGTGCTTTACGCGAGTGGTATCTAATGGCAGGCCGACGGCAGGATGTAACAAACAATCAGAATTATTTCGCCGTGCCCAGTCAACTCAGCGTAGCTGGCAACTTCCTGGTCTTTTACAGGGAGAATCAGGATCTTGCAGCTTGGGGAATTCGCCTGGTAGATTTGTCGCTTCCTGATCCGCCCGTGTTTCTGAACCCTGATTACTCCCTGAAGGCTGTGGATCCTGCCGCGTGGATTAAAGAGAACAGTACACTCGCCGAATTCATTTTCCAAGTAATTTTCTACGAAGCTATGATGGGTGCTAAAGGAGAGCGAGCTTCGGTTGAGATTCAACTTCCCGACACAGCGCTTGATGAGCTTGAGCGAAAGTTCGATAGGCTAAATTTACCGACGTGGCAATGGCCGGTTGATGACACCCGGTTATATGGGAGTTCGAGCACCATCTTGTTCTATGACTATGCCTTCTTATATGTAGTAGCCAAGACACAGGATGTGTTCTTAGCAGTAGAGGCTGTAATCGGTGTACCACTGGAAAGAGGCGGCCAAATAGCTTATTGATCATAGCATAAGTGTGCCTGTTTTCGGTCTCGTTGTAGTTGACGATGGTGTAGTCGAAGGAGCGCATGCCGCTCATCGCTCCCCCCAAAGCCCTTCCTGATAGCCGTCTTCCATTGCATCCGCGGCGTCGGAAAGTGAGGGTCGATAGTCGAATCAGTGAACGGCCAGCCCGAGGGCCACGGCAGCCAACATGCACGCAAATGACAAGATCGCCGCCCAGACCCCAACAATATGGAAGCGCTCCGCGCGCTCCACTTGTGCCTTCCAGTCGCCGGGTGGCGCGTTGAGTGGCCAATCGGCTGTTGCGCTGTTGATAGGCACAGTGCCGATGACCCTTATCCCGATCCAGATGAGCAGGGCAACCACTGCCGCACACCGGAACGCAAAGCCGGGAGAGGCGGTGTTGAGAAACGTCAGGGTAATGCCTAAGAGTGCCACCGGCGCAAAAAAGGCGGGGACCAGCACACGCAGCCTGAGGACCAGTGCTTTACGGAGCTGGAGTTGCGCGTGGTCGTCCAGTGCCTCGGCAGGCTGGCGCAACCCGTAGTGGATTACGAACTCAATACCGGCCAGCATGCCGGCGAAGAAGAGATTCACGAAGTCAAGCACAGTCATAAGAGTCATCTTCGTTGTTCCTTTCATTTCTTTGCCCAGTAGTTGTAGGGCGGGGCAAGCCCAGCGGTTCCAACTAATTCCCTTAGTCAGGGTAGATGGGCGCGGAAATCGCCGGCTTCCGGGTCGTCCGGCCTCCCGGCGGCCCCCACCAGGGGCCGTTGAACGGGCCACCCCTGGCAAGGATTAGCCGCCCACCCTGCCGAATCCCGCGTGGATTCGGCAGGGTGGGCCACCCGGCCCGCGCCGCGGTGGCCGTTTCACAGCAGCAAAACCGCAAACCGGGTGCTGCGCATGGCGTGCGGACACTTTAGATCTTTATGCAACGATCAGTAGCGCGGGGAACTATAGATAGGAGCATAAGAATCTAATAATGTCGCCAGCCGCACAGACGCGAATCGGGGCCGAAAGTATTAGATTCTTATGCTCCTATCTGTAAGATGCGCCTATGACGCCTTGCGATCCGGCGGCGACGTCGGGGGGGTTTGCAGGGGGTGGGTCGCGCGGGGGCCGTAGGGCAGGCCGGGCAGCCGGATCTGGCCGTCCCCGAGCCGGCCCAGGACGGCCGCGCCGAGGCCCGGCAGGCTCACGAAATAGGCCGTCGGCCAGCCGATCCAGCCGGGGAGCAGGGCGGTGAGCACCGCCAGCAGCCCGCCGATCAGGCCCAGGCCGGTCGCCGCCGTCAAGAGCAGCGATCCCCGGGCGGCGGGCAGGTGCCCCGAGTCGGCGAGGCGCCGCCCGGCCCAGAGCCCGGCGATCACCAGGCCGTAGACCCAGGCCAGGAACAGGGCCAGCCCGAGCACGGGCACCAGCAAGAGGCCGATCACCGTGATCGCCAGGATGATCGTGAGCAGTGCGGCGACCGGCGGCAGGAAGACGCCCGTGACCAGGCCGACGAGGGTCGCCGGCCCGGGCGCGGTCTCCAGGGTCGCCACCACCCGCCCGATCTGGCGCGGCCAGGCCAGGATCAGCAGGGTGCCCACCGCGACGAACAGGACGGCCAGCACCAGGTTGCCCAGCAGGCGCAAGATCCAGCCGAGCATTCCCCCGTCGCCCGACGCCTGCTCGTCCTGCGCCACGCTGACTTTGCCGCCGACCTGGGCGCCCGCCGCGCGGTGCAGGCTGCCGTTGACCACCCCGACATCGCCGCCCACGCGGGCGCTGGCCGCGAGCGTCACGTCGCCGCTGAGGGCGGTCACATTGTGGTCCACGCTGCCGCGGATGACGATCGGCCCATTGGTGGCGACGACGTCATGCCCGACGTGGCCGTCGATGGTGATCGCCCCACTGGGCGCCAGCACATCATGCTTGACCTCGGCCCCCGCCTCGACCACCACGTTGCCCAGCAGCGCGGACGCGTCATGGGCCACGACGTCGCCGCGCCGGATGATCAGATCGCCGCTGGCCTGCACCCGATCGCCGTCGCCGGCCGTGGTCAGGGGCGCGCGCAGGCCCGGTTGGGCCTGGACGGCGCTGTGGCGACTCTGGGTCGTGGCGATGCCGAGCAGGAGGCCCGCGGCCAGCAAGATCAGCAGCACATGCCCGCGCCGATCGCGGCGGGCCGGCGGTTTCATAGGAGGCCCTCGCGGTGCCCGACGCGGCGGGCAAAGGCGCCGACGATCCGCCACCAGGCCGCCCCGAGCCCGGCGACCGCCAGCGTGGCGGCCCCGGCCAGCCACGGATCGATCTGGGCGACCAGGTTACTCAGCATCGTCCAGACAGCCTCGGCCCAGGTGCGCAGTTCGCCGACCGGCCCGCTGACACTCAGGGCGCTGCTGACGGCGCCTGGCACGGGG
>DATGEF010000909.1:0-8209 GCA_035310405.1 Chloroflexia bacterium
CCGTGCGACAACCAGAATCGCCCCTACTTCCGCCAGTACAACCAGGCCACCCGCGGCCAGATCGCCAAGATCGTCTATCTCTCGGTCACCGGCACCGGCACCTGTGGCCTAACGGCCCCATAAGTCGACCCGGTCGGAGGCGGTACCGTCAGGTACCGCCTCCGATGTAAAAACGGGAGGGCGGCGCAGCATCGGCGCCGCCCTCTGCTCCGGAAGGGGGCCGGGGGCGACGGGGGTCGGGGACCGAGTAGGGGCGAGGCATGCCTCGCCCGTGGTGGGGCGCGGATCTGCGGGTCAGCAGTGGCTCCTGACACCCATGCAAGATTTGGCGACGACCGGCCCGTGGTGGGGCGTGGATCTGCGGGTCAGCAGTGGCTTCCACCCCAAGTTGCCGGGCGATATAGATGACCGCGCCCCACCGCGGGCGAGGCATGCCTCGCCCCTACAGCGCATGATCACGCCCCAGCGCGGCTAGGAGCGTCCCGGGGCCCCCGCGCGCGGGGGCGGCGGGGGCCGGCATAATCGAATTGACAGGCCGCCGGGGCACTGCTATAATGCAGCAGGTTGCCTTCCTCAGGCAACCCGGGTTCTTCACGCAAGGAGTACGATTCCTATGCCCAGGCGTGCTTTCGGCCTTATCCTGCTGGCGGCGCTGACCCTGCTCGGGGTGGCGATCCTCGCGACCGGCGGCGGGCCCGGCCCGGCGGTCGCCACCGGCGCCGCCGTCCCGCTCGCCCTGGCGCCGGCCGGGCCCGTTCCGCATGTGCCGGGCGCCTGGGCGGCGATTGCCACTTTCCCGGCCGTGGTCGTCTCCCCCACGCCGATCGCGAGCCCGTTGCAGATCAAGCGGGCCGCGGCGGTGGCCTATCCGCCGAATGGGAATATCTACCTGCTGGGCGGGCGCCATGGCGTCGACGGCGCGGACGTCCCCTTGCAGTGGATCTGGGAATATGCGCCGGGCACGAACAGCTGGACCCAGAAGACGGCGCTGCTCGATGGCCTGGCGCAAGGATCGCGCTACACCGCGAATATGGCCGCCGCCGTGCTGACCGATGCCAATGGGGTGCGCATTTATGCGGTGGGTGGCAGCAGCATTGATAGCGTCCCCACATCCGTCACGCGGGTCTATGATCCCGTGGGCGACGCCCTGACCATGTCCGATGCCTGGCCGGCCAGCCCCGCGCGGGTGCCCGGGGGCTGGGCGGTCTACAATAACAAGCTCTATCTCTTCGGCGGCTTCTCCGCGCTGGCCAACGGCGGCGCGGGCGGCGTCTTCACCGATACCTGGGCGTTCGATCCCCTCGCGGCGGCGGGCGCGAAATGGACGCAGCTCGCGTCGGCCAACCTGAACCTCGGCCGGGGCTATATGGCCGGCATCGCCCTGGATGGTTATATTTATGCGATCGGCGGCGATACCTGGAATCCGAGCACGAAAACGCTGGTGCCGGTGCCTGATGTCGAGCGGCTGGATCCGTCGCAGGCCAACCCGACCTGGGTGCCGGTCGCCGCATTGCCGACCGCCCGCGGCGATCTCGGCGCCTGGGCCGCGGATACCGGCACGCCTTCCCAGATCGCCGGCCAGATTGCCGTCGCCGGCGGCCCCTGGGGCGCCCCGGATGCCCAGGGCTATCTCTACAGTCCCGGGCCGAATTCCTGGACCGGGTTCCCGAGCATGCTCCACGCGACGCGCGACTATGGCTTCGCGCAGCTGAACGGCATGCTCTACGCGCTGGGCGGCTATGATTACAGCAATTCCCTGCCCAGTGGGGCCAACTTTAATCAGAGCTACGATGCGACGTTCCAGGGTACACCGACGCCCACCGTCACCGGCACCCCGCCCACGGCGACGCGCACGTCCACGGTGACGAACACGCCGACGGTGACCCCGACGCCGTGCTTGGGCCCGAATGCGATCGGCAACGGCGGCTTCGAGACGGGCGCGCTGGCGCCCTGGGTAGCGGCGGGCGGCAACCCGAACCCGACCATCGACAACACGCACCACCACACGGGCACCTACTCCGCCTTGCTGGGCACGCTCAGTGGGGGCGAGCCGACTGGCGACAGCATTCTCTACCAGCAGATCATGGTGCCGGCGAGCGGGGGCACGCTGAGCTACTGGTACTTCCCGCTGACCACCGACACGATCACGTTTGACTGGCAGGATGCCTATATCACCGACACGAGCGGCAACATCCTGGCCACGATCATGCACCTGTGCGTGAACGATGGGGTCTGGGAGAACCAGACCTTCAACATGGCCCCCTACGCCGGGCAGACGGTGCGCGTCGAGTTCCTGGTGCACCAGGACGGCTTCGGCGACCTGACCTCCATGAATGTTGACGACGTCACGCTGCAGCAGCCCACCACTTGCGGCACCGCCACGGTAACCGTCACCCGCAGCCCGACCGCCGGGCCGACGAGCACGGCTACCGTCCCGGCGCCGACCAATACCGCCACCACTACGGTCGTGCCGAGCAACACGGCGACCATGGTGCCGAGCAGCACGGCGACTGTGCTGCCGAGCAGCACGACCCAGCCCAGCCGCACCGCCACGCCGAGCGCGACGCCCTGCGCGCTGAGCTTCACCGACGTCCATGCGACGGACTACTTCTATACACCTGTCCTCTACCTGGCGTGCCATGGCGTGATCAGCGGCTACAACAACGGCGACGGCACCTTCAGCTTCCGGCCGTATAACAATACGACCCGCAGCCAGATGGTCAAGATCGTCGTCTTGGGCTATAACAAGCCGATCGTCACCCCGGCGGGGGGCAACAACACCTTCGCTGACGTGCTGCCGGCCAATCCCTTCTTCACCGTGATCGAGACGGCCGCCGCCGACGCCATCGTCAGCGGGTACAACTGCGGCGGGCCAGGCGAGCCGTGCGACAGTGCCAACCGCCCCTACTTCCGCCCCTATGCCAACGTCACCCGCGGCCAACTCTCCAAGATCGACGTCGTGGCCGCCGGCTGGGCGCTGGTCACCCCGCCTAACGCCAGCTTCGAGGACGTACTCCCCAGCACGGCCTTCTATGAGTTCGTGGAGACGGCCTACTGCCATGGCATCATCTCGGGCTACACCTGCGGCGGCGTGGGCGAACCGTGCGACAACCAGAATCGCCCCTACTTCCGCCAGTACAACCAGGCCACCCGCGGCCAGATCGCCAAGATCGTCTACCTGTCGGTCACCGGCACCGGCACCTGTGGCCCCACGATGACGCCGCCGCCGTCCGGCTTCAATACGCCGACGGCCGGCCCGTAAGCCGCGCGCGATCCTGGCGGCGGCGTCATCGTGGCGCGGGCGATGAACGGGATCACTTCGCTGAATCCCGGGCCGTCCACCTGGTACGCATAACAGCCGGGGCCGCGCACCCGGGTGTAGGACGGCCAATTGCTCCAGGCCGGGGCGCCGCCCGGCGCCCCGGCCTGGAGCTGTAATTCGGCCGCAGGGGCGGCGCCCCCCCCGAAGCGCACTTCGTTGGGGCCGTCCAGCTGGTGGCCGCGGATCAATACCGGCCCCGGGTCACCGGGATCGGCGATCCAGAGCACTTTCTGGCCCCCCCAGGGTGCGGGAAAAATCGAATCGTCGACGTCGAGCACGCCGGCGGTGCCCAACCCGACGGCATAGACCGGGCCGGCCCCCAGCGCCGGCCCGAACCCGGGAGTCACGACCTGCCCTGGCGTGACCGGGCAGGGGGCGCCGGGCAGCAGCCCGGGCACGTGCAGCGGGCGCCCCCGCAATCCGGCCCAGGGATCCGATCCACTCCCGCCGGCATACCAGGCCCGCTGCTGGAAGGTGCCGAGTTGCGACAGGAGGACATCGTAGGGCGGGCGGTTCTCCGGGTGCCATTCGAAGACGGCGCGCTCGAAATATTGGACCGTATAGGGCCGGCCGTCGAGATCGCTGATTTCGGTGAACTCATCCGAGAGGGGATAGCCCTGCTGCTGCAGGCCCCCCTGCTGCTCCCAGTATATGCGGAAGCGGCCGCCCAGGTGGTGCCCGGTTTGCGGGAAAACGCGCGGATCTGTGGCGCTGCTGTGCTGGCCGGGCGCGCCGGCCGGGTAGCGGGCGCGGTAGCGGAACGTGCCCAGCTGGGCCAGCAGGACGTCGAACGGCGGCGCATTCTCGGGATGCCACTCGAAGACGGCGCGCTCGAAATATTGGACCGTATAGGGCCGGCCGTCGAGCACGCTGGTTTCGGTAAATTCGCCGCTAATCGGGTAGCCTTGCTGGGCCAGGCCGCCATGGCTCTGCCAATACTGCCAGAAGCGCCCCCGCACCGTATACCCTGTTTCCGGAAAGGTATGAGCCGTCTCCTGGGCTGAGCTGGGCTCGGGATTACGGAGGGCCAGCAGCGTCATGGCTGCCAGGAGCCCGAATATGGCGTATCGCATACCGCATCATGCCTCCAGCGCATAGGCGATCGCCGGCTCCAGCGCCCACTGCTGGCCGCCGGCAAAGAGCGTGGTAAACTCGGCCGCGCCCAGCCGCCGCCGTACCTCGGCCACCACCCGGTCGCGGAGGGCCTGTTCCGCCGGATCCAGCGGCGTACTCAACCCGGTCAGCAACGTGGCCAGGGCACCGGCCAGACGGGCGGCGCGCGCCGGATCGCCCTGGGCCAGGGCCACCGCGCACATGCCGGTCAGGCAGGTGGCGGCATCGTCTTTGGCCCCCAGCTCGCGGCAGAGCACCAGGCTCTCGCGCAGAAAGTGGCGCGCTTGCCGAATCTCCTGCTGTTCGTAGGCCACGATGCCCAGGTTGGCCAGGGAATTGGCGCTGCCGGGCCGATCCCCGACGTCGCGGCGCCCGACCAGCGCCTCCTCGTAGAGCGCGCGGGCCGTCGCGTAGTCGCCCTGGGCATTGGCCACGACGCCCAGCATATTGAGCGCCTGGGCAATCGCCGGCCGGGCTCCCAGCGCCCGGCGGGTGGCCAGCACCTCCTCCAGGAGGGCCCGCGCCCCGGCGAGATCGCCCTGTCTGTAAGTGATGATCGCCAGATTCTGCAACGCCTGGGCCATCCCGGGCCGGTCGGCCATCTCCCGGAAGAGATCGCGGCTCTGCTCCAGCCACGCCCGGGCGGGCCCGAGATCGCTCTGGGCCCCGGCCAGGTTGCCGAGATTGCTCAGCGTCCAGGCCAGGCCCGATCGGTCGCCGATCTCCTCCTGGAGCACGCGGCACTCCTCGTACAGCGCCCGGGCCTCGGCTAGCTCGCCCAGGCGTTGGGCCACCCAGCCCAGATTGTTCAGCGTCCAGGCCAGGGCCGGTCGCGCGCCGGTGGCCCGCTGGATGTCCAGGCTTTCCCGGTACAACGCGCGGGCGGTCGCCAGGTCGCCCCGGGCCTGGGCCACCCGCCCCAGGGTGCCTAGCGAGGCGGCGATCGCCGGCCGATCGCCCTGGCTGCGGCGCAAGGTGAGGCTTTCTTCCAACAGGGCCTGCGCGGTATCCAGATCCCCCTGCCTCTGGGCGAGCGTCCCCAGGTTGGCGAGCGTGGTGGCAATGCCCCGGAGGTCCCCCACCTCCCGTTGGATCGCCAGCCCGTCGGCGTAGAGGGCCCGGGCCCGGGCATAGTCGCCCTGCAGATCATAGACCCGGCCCATTTCGGCCAGGTTGGCGCCCAGGGCGGCGCCGCTCCCCGCGGCCGCGAAGGCCACCCGGGCGGCGGCCAGGTGGATCAGCGCTTCCGCATACTCGCCCTGTTTGCGCAGCAGGCCGCCGACCGCCCGCTGGGCGTGCGCCACTTCTAAGTGCAGAATGTGGAAACCCGCAGGGTTCCCCTTGTGGGTTGTGGAGTGCGGAAGATCGCGTGCCGCGGGAACGGACTCGGCTTGCTGCACGGCGCGTTCCGCGTTGGCCAGGGCTTGCCGGTAGCGGGCTTCCGCCGCCGCCCATTGGCCGACCCGCTCCAGGACGGCCCCGAGCTGGAGCAGGATGCCGCTCTCCTCGGCAGGCGCCAGCAGCGGGAGCAGCCGCTCGTAGTAGTCGACCGCGGCGGCGTTGGCATACAGGGCCTGCGCGGCATCGCCGGCCTTCTGGAAATACTCGCGCTGTTTGCTCTGGTTCAGGCTGCGCCCATAATGAAAGGCCAGTAAATCGAGCGAGATATCCGCCGCCGATGTGGCCGGATCTTCCAGAAACTGGGCCAGCTGCTCATGGAGCCGGGCCCGGGTGGCGTAGGTCAAGCTTTCATACGCCGCCTCCCGGGTCAGGTTGTGTTTGAACACATACGCCGGCCCCGGATCCAGGGGGGTGGGGACCGTCAGCCCCAGGCGATCCAGGGTGCTGAGATCGCCATGGACCTGGGGCTGGGGACCGAGCGCGGGATGCACCCCCCAGAGCCAGGGCACCCGGAACTGGTGGCCGACGACGCTGGCAACCTTGATCACGATCTTCTGGCTCTCGGTCAGCTGATCGATCCGGCTCAAGAGCAAGCTATGCACGCTCTCCGGCAGCTCCACATCGGCCAGGGCCGCCCCATCCGCCACGGCGAGCCCCCGGTCGACCAGGTAGTTCACCAGCTCTTCAATATAAAAAGGATTGCCGCCGGCGCGGGCGGTGACGCGGTCGACTAGCGCGGCCGGGACGGCCACCGGCGCGCCATCCTCGGTGGCGAGCTTGTGGGCCAGCAGCTGCGCGGCCTCGGCGGGCGCGAGGTCGGGCAGGGCGATCTCGATGCCGGTGGCCAGGCCCAGTAAGGGGTGGGCCGGGTCGGGGCCGGCGGCCGGCGGCCGGTAGGCCAGCAGCACGAGCACGGCGCAGTCAGTCAAGGCGGGACCCAGCACGCGGAGCAGATCTTGCGAGAGTGTGTCCAGCCACTGGGCATCTTCCAGCACCAGGAGCAAGGGCGTGGTGCGGGCGTGCGCCCGGAGGCAGTCGAGCAGCAGGGTCTCCAGGGCGCTCTTACGGAACTTCGCGTCCAGGGCGCGGATGAGATCGTTATCGGGGAGCGGCCACCCGAGCACGCGCCCCAATAAGGGCAGGCGCGCCAGCAGGCGCGGGTCGAGCCGGGTGAGGGCATGGGTGAGGACCCGGATCTGGGTAGCCAGGCTCATCGCCGCGTCGACGCCAAAGAAGGCGCGCCAGATCGGCTGCCAGGCCAGGTACGGCGTGGCCACGCCATAGGCCTGGGCGGCCCCGCCATAGCTGTCCAGGCCGGCCAGGCCCGCCCGGCGCGCCACTTCGGCGACCAGGCGGGACTTGCCGATGCCGGGCTCCCCGGTCAAGCCGATCACCTGCCCGTGCCCGGCGCACACCGCCGCCAGGGCCGCATCGACCTGCGCCAGCTCCGTGGCGCGGCCGACCAGGGGCAAGTGATAGCGCGGCTCCTGTAAGTGGAGGACGGATTGCGGGCGGGCGCCCACCAGGCGCATGAGCGCGACCGGCTCCGCTTTGCCCTTGACTCGGCGTGGGGGCAGCGTTTCCCAGGTGAAGGCCGGCCCGCTGGCCTGGGCGGTCTCCTGGGCGACCAGGATCTCGCCCGGGGCGGCGGTGCCCATCAGCCGCGCGGCGAGATTGACGGCATCGCCCTGGATCCCGTAGGTCCGGCGCAGCGGACTGCCATAGGCGCCGGCATAGACTCGGCCCCCGCTGATCCCAATCTGGATGCCGGTAATCTCGCGCAGGTGCGGCGGCGGACTCTGCAGCGCGGTGGCGGCCGCCAGGGCGCGGATGGCGTCGTCGGTGTGCGCCAGGGGGGCGCCAAAGGCCGCACACAGATAGCTGCCCTTATCGCCGATCGTTAGATGATCGAGAAAGCCCTCATAGGGGGCCAGGATACCCTGGACCCAGCGGACATACGCGTCGAGTTTGGCGCCGGCCGCGGGATCGCCGTCATAATCCAGCCCCGTGAAGCGCAGGAACACGGCGACCACCGGGCGGAGCTCGGCCAGGAACTCGCCTTGCCCGCCCGCCAGCCGCTCATAGACGACGGTGGGGAGCCAGGGCCGTACGGCGGCCGGGCTTAACGCCGCGGGCGCCGGCGGGGACCCGGCGGGGGGCGCCGGCGGGCCGCTGGCGGCCAGCGCGGAGACCACGGCGAAACGGGCGCTGGTGGCGGGGTCGCTGCGCCAGGCCGCGACGGTGAGCCGGGCGCCCAGGGCCGCCCAGGCCCGCGGGTCCAGGACCACTTCCCCCGCCTGGGTCAGGTGATCGGCGGCGGCCAGGTGTTCCAGGGTTTGCCCGGCGAGCACATCCAGGACCTGCACCGCCGGA
>DATGEF010000910.1:0-9227 GCA_035310405.1 Chloroflexia bacterium
GCAGGCGCCCGTGGGTCGCCAGTTCGTGCTGCATCCAGGCGGCCACCTCGCCCGCTGTGCGCGGCGCCGGGGCCGCCGGGGCCGCGTCTGGGGCCGGCAGTGCGGCTTCGGGGCCCGCGCCCTCCGGCACGGGCGCAGCCGCTGTCGCCGCGGCGGGACTCGCCGCAGGGACCGCTGGGGCCGCCACGTCGCTGCCCGGCGTGGACGCGGCTGCTGTCGCCGCGGCGGGACTCGCCGAAAGGACTTCTGGGGCTGGCGCGGGCGCGGCGGCGCGCCGGGGCTTGGGCTCCGCGCCCGGCGCTTTCGCTTTGGCGGGGGCGGGGTCGGCCGGTGTAGCATCCGGCCCGGCGGGGGTCTTTTCGGCCATTTGCACGGTTCCTTTCTGCCGGCCTCGTGGAGGCTGGCCCAGCCAGGATCAATGCGCGCCGTAGTAGGTCTGGAGGACCTGCTCGGCGGGCTTATCGTAGGGCGTGAAGCTGGGATCGCCGCTGCCGCCCCGGTTCGGGTTGATGTCCCAGCTCCACCAATACATGCCGGCGAACCAGGGCTGGTTCCAGAAGACGCCGAATGCGGCCTGGTAGGCATGGGCCTGCTCGGGCAGGTCGACCGCCTGGTTTTGCGTGCCGACCGGGTCCTGGTTGGCCCCGACGACGCTGCCATAGCCGATCTCGGTGAAGAGCAACGGCTTGCCGAAGCGCGCGGCGAGCCCCGACAGGGTGGTGAAGTAACCCCGGTCCACCCAGGCGTGCTGCAGCTCGTCGACACTGGGGTCGGGCTTGCCGGTCAGCGGATAATAGGCGTCGACGCCGATGTAGTCGACGGCATCCCACCAGGTGATCCCGGTCTCCTCGCCGCCCCAGTTGCTGGCATAGGTCAGGGGGCCGTGGAACAGGCCGCGGATGCCGCCGATGATGGCCCGCCAGTTGGCGTCATGCCCGCTGGTGCCCAGCAGCTCGGTGCCCACGCAGAAGAGGTCGACTCCTTGCTGCTGGGCCAGGGCCGCGTAATGGTCGATGAACGCCTGGTAGGAGGCGAACCAGGCATTCCATTGGTCCGGGCTGCTGAAGGCCGGGCCGATCTGGCCGCGCCAGGGGGCGCCATCTAGGGCCACGTCGACGTGGGGTTTGAGCATCACCTGCAGGCCCCGGGCATGGGCCTGGGCGATGACGTGCGCCAGGTCGCCATCCGTGGGCGTGCGGGGCGTCGTCCAGATGATCTGCGTGCTGGTCAGCGTGTCCTGGTAGCCGGTCACCACCAGGGCCAGCGTATTGGCGCCCGTCGCGGCCAGGTTGGCCAGCGACTGGTCCGCCTCGGGAGTGGCATACTGGCCGGCATACCAGGCCGCGTAGTTCAGCCCTTTGAGCCGGGCCCCCGGCGCCGCCGGCCGGCTGACGTTCCCCAGCAGGCCGATCTCCCGCTGCCGCAGGGTCCCGAGTTGGGCCAGCAGCACCTTGTAGGGCGTCGAGTTTTCTGGGTGCCACTCGAAGACCGCGCGCTCGAAATATTGCACGGTATAGGGCTTGCCGTCGAGCGCGCTGACTTCCGTAAACTCCTCGCTGATCGGGTAGCCCTGCTGCGCGAGGGCGCCATGACTCTGCCAGTAGGCCAGGAAGGGCCCACCGACATGGTGGCCCGTCGCCGGGAAGAGCGGGCTGCCGGGCACGGCATGCTGCCCCGGCGCGCCGTTCGGGTATTTTTGCTGGTAGCGGATCGTGCCCAGCTGCGTGGGCAGCACGTCGAACGGCGGCGCCTTCTCCGGGTGCTTCTCCAGCACGGAACGCTCAAAATACTGGACGGTATAGAGCTTGCCGTCGAGCGCACTGACTTCTTGCGTCTCCTCGCCGATCGGATAGCCCTGTTGCGCCAGCCCGCCGTGGCTTTGCCAGTAGGCCAGGAAGAGGCCACAGACGGTATGCTGGGTGACCGGGAAGGTCTGGCACCCGCCCGCCTGGGCCGCCGGGTGCGCCTGGGCCGCCGGAGCGAGAGTCCCTGATAACGACATGCCGATGAGACTGCTGATCGCGAAGAGGAGCCGGAGGGTACGCACAGGAGTGGCCTTTCTACCCAGAGCAGGATGTGGGGTGAGGAATCAGAGGACTGCTATGACTGTAGTATGGCATGAGGAGATTACTTTCGCGTCAATTTCCCGGACGGAAGTGTCAATGTTTCTACAGAAACCCCGGAGGCTCCGGTCAAGCGGCGAGACTCGCCAGGACGTGATAATATTGAGCCAGTAAACGATCGATGGTGGGCGGATCGAAGCGGTGCTGGGCGTAGACCAGGGTCCCCGCCAGGCCGCTGGCGCCGGCGCGCAGATCCAGGAGCAGGTCGCCGGCGATGGTCATGTAGTCTAGCTCAAGCGGCGCGATCGCCAGGCCGACCACCGTGTAACTCGGGATCGGCAGCCCCAGGCGGAGGACGATCTCCAGCGCCTCGGGCGCTACCCCCGCCAGCGGCCGGCCGGCCTCCGGCTGATCCGGGCCGAGGTAGGCGGCCAGCAACTGGCGAGTCACCTGGCCGAGGAGCGCCGGCCCGGCGCAGCCGGCGCCAGAATCCAGGCGCATCCACAACATCCGCTCAAGCGGCGCCACCCGCCGCCACTCCTCCGGACGGGTGCGCTGGATTGTGGGCGTGCCGAGCAGCAAGGCGGATTGGCCGAGGCACTCGGCCAGGGCGGCGGCCAGGCCGGCCAGCAGCACGGCCCGCAAGGGCGCCCCGGCCTGCTGGCCCCCGCGCTCTAAGCCGGCCTGTACCGCGCGGGACAGGTGGAGTGGGCACTGGCGGGCCACGCTCACGGCGCGCGGCGGACCAGAGCGCGCGGGGCGCTGCCCCCCGACGGGGGACCAAGGCGGGGGCTGGCCCTGGGCATACGCCGTATAGAGCAGGGCCAGCTCCTGCACGAAAATCCCCCGGGACGCGTCGTCGGCCACGGCGGGGTGGACGGCTAGCAACAGCAGGTGCTCATCGCCCCCCAGCCGGTAGAGCACCGCCCGCACCGCCGGGCCAGCCGCCAGGTCAACGGGCCCCTGTGTGGCCGCCTGCGCCAGGCGCAGGGCCTCGACCACCCGCAGCGCCGGGGGCCGGTCCTGCAGATCGACAGTGACCAGCGGCAGCCGCGCGCCCGGCGCGCCCGGGGGCGGGCAGAGCACGGCGTGGCGCCGCCCGATCTCCTGCAGGCCGGCGTCGAGGGCGGCCCCGTCCAGTCGGCCCTGGAGCGCCAGAGCGACCGCCAGCGGCAGCTCGGGGCTTAGCGCAGAAGCGGGGGATTGGTCCGGCCCTGGCGCGCACGCCGGGGCCGGACCAATCCCCCGTTCAATAGCCGCGGCCCAGGTGGCGACGGGGGGGGGGTCGGGCAGGGCGGCGGCCGGCAGGGGCCGGCCGATCGCCGCCTGCACCCGGTCGTGCGCCGCGGCCTGCAGCGCCGCCTGGCCGCCGAGCGCGGCGAGGTCGTCGTCCACCCCCACCCGGGCGAGCCCCAGCAGGTCCGCCCAGACGGCGGCAATGACCTCTTCGAGCAGGCTCCCGGCCGGGCGCGCCGGCGGGGTGGGCTCGGCCGGGACGGGCAGGCTCCCCCGGTCGATCGCGCCCGTGGGGGTGCGCGGCAAGGCCGGCAGCACCACCACGGCGCCGTCCTGGTCCGCCGCCAACCGGGTGCGCAGCCAGCGGCGGAGCTCCGGCCCGAGCCAGGCCGCACTCGTTGCGGGCGTATTGGCATACGCCGTCCAGGATCGCTCCTGCGCCTCCTCGCCAGGGGCGCTGCCCGTGACGGCCGGGGCCGGGTCGCCGCTCCCGGGAGCGGCCGCGCCGTTGCGCCGGAACACAATGTCAAAGCAGCCCGGGCTGGCCGCCGACCAGCTAATCGTGGCCGTATAGGGCAGGGCGGCGCTCAAGGCCCACACGTCTTCGGGATCGACGCCCTGGGGACCGGCCGTGAGCTGCGCCCGCAGCTCGCCGGCGGTGGCCGGCCCGGGCGCCCCATCCAGCCAGGCCAGGACCTGGCCCGGCGCCCACAGGCGGGCATTGGGCACCCCCACGACCCGCAACGCCGCCGGGGCCTCGGCGATCAGTTGCCGGCGGATGTCCGCGATGGATGAGACCCCGGCCGGCCAATCGAGCGTGGGCCGATCGGCGGGCGGCGCGGCGGCTTGGGTGGAAAGCAGCACATCGTAGCGGAAGCGGGTGAGCTCGTTCAGGGATCGGCCGCGCTTCAGCTGGATCTCGACGTGCTGGATCGTCGGGCACGCGCGTGGCAGGGCCGCGAAGAAGGCGGGGTCGAGCAATAACTCCTGTTCCTGGGCCAGCCGTCCCTGCAGGCGCCGGCGCAGCGCGGCCCGGGCGAGCTCCGGCGGGGCCTGGTGCAGCGCGACGAGGGCATGAAAGGCTTCTTGCAAGGGCAGGCTGCGCACATCCCCCACAAAGATGCGGCCGCCCGGCGCCAGCGCGCCACTCGCACCAGCCAGGACCCGCAGCAGATACCCCACACTGGGAAAGTACTGGACCACCGAGTTGAGAATGACCAGATCGAAGTAGGCCGCCGGGATCCCGGTGAAATCGTCGGCGGGGCGCGGGAGCAGGGTCACCTGCGCCAACGGCGGGGTAGCGCGGGCCAGCTGGGTCGCCAGGGTGTCCAGCACGCGCGGGACGAAGTCGGTGCCCCAGTAGGCCTGGCAGCCGGGCGCCAGGCGCCACAAGAGCAAGCCGGTCCCGCAGCCCAGCTCCAGCACGCGCTGCGGAGCATAGGGGGTGATCCGGCCCACCGTGCCATCCACCCATTCGCGCATTTCGGCGGCGGCGAGGGCCTGCCCGGTCTCGTAGCTTTGCCAGCCCACCGTATTGAGGGCCGGGTCCGGGTAGGGCGCCGGCTGCCGGTAGATGCGCTCGTAGTGGGCCTGCCAGCCCCGCACCTGGGCCTGATCCGGCCCAGCCGGCGCGTGATCCGGCTCCTCTGGCGGCCGCGGCACCACGTAGGCGACCAGCCCGGGCGCCCCCGATTCGCCGGCGCGCGGCACGACCAGGCACTCCTGCACAGCCGGATGCGCGGCCAGCAGCGCCGTGATCGTCCCAACCGTATTTCTGCCGCCCTGAGATAGCATACTACTATCTTAGCACTGGCGGTGGGTGCCGTCAACGGCCCATCCACCGGGAGGTGCTCGGCAGGATTTTGCAGCGGGCGGCCCGGGACTCTCCTAACCGCGCTGGGGCGTGGTCATGCGCAGTAGGGGCGAGGCATGCCTCGCCCCTACCCGGCCCTTGGCCCCCTTCCAGAGCAGACAGAGGCGCCGCCCCGGCGCCGCCCGTTGGCTAGCCGCGGCCGGGTTGCAAAAAGCTGCCGAGCACCCTCCACCGGGCCGTCACTTGAAGTCGACCAGCACGTAGCCCACGCCGGTCGCGTCGGGTTGGCTGGCAACCCGCCCAAAGCTTGGGTCGCCGGTCGCAGCCAGCGCCGCCGTGCCGTTCGCGCCCACGGCCAGGCGGGCCCCCACCTTGGCCCCCACCGGCAACGGCAGCGCCACCCGGCCCAGGATGGTGATGTAGGCGTGGTCGCCCGGCTGCACCGCCGTCGCTGGCGCATCAATCATCGGCTTGGCGACGCCGTTCACCAGCGCTGTGGTCAGGCGATAGCTGACGACGCCGATGGCCGCGTCGGCCTGGGCGGCATCCGCCGGGAGCACGCCCAGCGGCCCGCCCATCGCGTTGGCCGGGTCGAGGGCGACGACGCGGCCCAACGCCAGGGGGGCGGCCCCGTCGTAGACCACCTCGCTCTCGTAGTCCGCGCTGGCGATGTTGCTGCCGTGGATGTGGGCGTTGCCGTAGAGGCTCCAGTTGGTGTCCCCGGTGGGCTGTTGCACGAAGATGCCATAGCTGGGCCCGCCCATCCCGCCGACATCCAACCCATCGTTGGAGGCGAAGACCGCCGCGCCGTCCCCGGCGAGGGCGGCGCCGGCCCGCCCCGCGGCGACCAGCCCCACACTGTTGGCACCCTGGGTGGCGGTGAAGACGCCCCCCGCCCCACCGGCGCCGACACTCTGCCCGACCACACCCGCGCTGGTCTGCCCGCTGGTGGAACCGACGGACACACCCATCAGCCCCCAGCCATACGCTTCGGCGTAGGCCCCAATCTGCCGCCCTGTGCTCCCGCCGGTGTTGAAGTTGATGAAGTAGCCGCCGAAGCCGTCGGTGGTGCCGGTGGTGTGTGAGTCGCCCCAGACGCCCGTCGCGCCCTGGCCGTAGAGGCCCGTGTTGCTGGTGGTGCTAAAGTCGGTGTTGATGGCACTGAACAGGCCGTTGTCGGGGCTGCTCCCGGCGTAGGCACCAGTGAGCACCCGCCGGCCGTTGTCGGTGAATTTGGCGTTCTGGCCACGCGTCACGTTGGCGCCGGGGCGGAAATAGGGCAGGTTGCCCGGCGGCACGCACGGCTCCCCCGGCCCGCCACAGGTATAGCCGCCGACCACGCCGTCGACGAACAGGTTGTGGACGTAAGTGTAGAACGGCGAGTTGGTCGGCACATCTTGAAAGTCTTGCACGGCCTGCGGCGTGGCGGCCGGGCCGGCCGACCGCAGGCCGGCGGCCCCGGCCGCGGTCCCTAGCAGCAGCATGCTGCCCAGCAGGCCGATCAGCGCGCTCAAACGGATTTGCATCGCTCTGGCTCCTTTCGCACTCCTGACGCATGGGCGGGGTGGGGGCCGGCCGGGGGCCGGGGCGCCGCGGCGGGACGCGCCGGTCCCGCCGCCGGCGCAGGCGATCATTATAGCATGCTTCGCCGGTGAACCACGACGGAGGGTCGCCGGGTAGATCAAGATAGCCGCGGGTGGACAACGGCGCCGCTGTATGCTATCGTAACGAGTGCGTCCGACCTCCGCGCCCGATCGTGCCGGCACCGGCGGGTGGACGCCGCACCCGAGGAGATCGCGATGACGACGACCCCACCCGCCGGCCTGGTTCCCCGGAACGGCTTGAGCGCCACCGAGCGCCAGGATGTGCGGGCGCTGGCCGATCTCTGTAACGCCCAGGAGGGGCTGGAACTGAAGTTGAACCTGGGTCCCGGTCCCGCCGACGGGACCAGTCAGTTCCTGTATTATGCCGCCGGGGAGCTGATCGGGTTTTGTTCGCTGGATGGCGACGAGGAGCCCGAGGTCTGCGGCATGGTCCACCCCGCGCAGCGCCGGCGGGGGATCGGCCGGGCGCTGCTGGCGGCCGCGATCGCTGAGACCCAGCGGCGCGGCGGCCCGACCCTCATCCTGATCTGTGAAGCCGCGTCGGCCACGGGCCAGGCCTTCGTGGCGACCACCGGCGCGCCGCTCAGCTTGGCAGAATATCATATGGAGCTCGACGCGCCAGCCACGTCCGAGCCCCCGGCGCCGGCGGACGCGGCCATCCAGCTCCAGCGCGCGAGCGCCGCCGACCTGGACGATCTCGTGCGCATCACCGTCGCGGCCTTCGGCGACGCGGAAGCCAGCACCCGCCGGCGGATCGCCGCGGACCTGCAAGGCGCCCAGGAGGAATTTTACCTGGCCCGGCTGGGCGGCACGCCGATCGGCAGCTTAAAGTTGGTCATGGGCGACGGGTGGGCGGGCATCTATGGCTTCGGCGTGCTCCCGGAGTATCAGGGCCAGGGGCGGGGCCGGCAGATCCTGGAGACCGCCATCCGGCAGTTGCGCGCCGGCGGGCGCCCCCGGATCACGCTGGAGGTCGAGTCGACCAACGCCCCGGCGCACCGCCTGTATGCGGCGCTGGGCTTTCGCGTCACCACGACCTACGGCTACTACACGCTCACGATCTAGCGCCCCGGCCCCCGGGCGGAGGCTGACAATGGATAGCTGGCCAGCGGGCACGCTCACCTTCCTGTTCACCGATATCGAGGGCAGCACGCGGCTCTGGGAGCAGCACCCCGCGGCCATGCGCCTGGCGTTGCCGCGCCAGGAGACTCTCGTGCGCGCCGGGGTCGAGGCCCAGGGCGGACGGGTGTTCAAGATGGTGGGAGATAGCGTCTACACCGCCTTCCCCACCGCGGCGGCGGCCCTGCGCGCCGCGGTGGCCATCCAGCAGGCCCTGGTCGCCGAAGACTGGGCGGTCTGGGGGCCTGGCGGGTTCCCCGGCCTGCGCGTGCGCCTGGCCCTGCATGCCGGGGCCGCCGAGGCGCGGGGCGGCGACTACTTTGGCCCGCCCCTCAATCGCGTGGCCCGCTTATTGGTGGCCGGGCATGGCGGCCAGATCCTGCTCTCCGGCGTCGTGCAGGAGCTTGTGGTCGACCAACTGCCCAACGACGTGCAACTGCGCGACCTTGGCGTCCAGGCATTAAAAGACCTGGCCCGGCCGGAGCATATTTACCAGGTCGTCGCGCCGGGGCTGCCGGGGGAGTTCCCGCCGCTGGTCACGCTGGCCAGCCGGCCCAACAATTTGCCGATCCAGCCCACCGCGCTGGTCGGCCGCGAGCGGGAAGTCGCCGCGGCCGTCGCGTTGCTGCGCGGGCCGGAGGTGCGGCTGCTCACGCTCACCGGCCCGGGCGGCACGGGCAAGACCCGGCTGGGGCTGCAGGTCGCCGCCGACCTGCTGGGCGAATTCGCCGATGGCGTGTTCTTTGTGCCGCTCGCCCCCATCCGCGACCCGGCGCTCGTGGGACCGACGATCGCCGCGATCCTGGGCGTGCGCGAAGCGGCGGGGCGGCCCCCGGCGGCCGCCCTGCAGGAGTATCTGCGGGATCGACAACTGCTCTTGCTCCTGGACAATTTCGAGCAGGTGCCGGCCGCGGCGGCCCTGGTGGCCGATCTCCTGGCCGCGGCGCCCCGCGGGAAGGTGCTGGTCACCAGCCGCGCCCTCCTGCACCTCTACGGCGAACAGGAATATGCCGTCCCGCCGCTGGCGCTCCCGGCCGCAGGGGCCACCCCGGCCGTCGACGCCCTGGCCCAATACGAGGCCGTCGCCCTCTTCATCCAGCGCGCCCGGGCGGTCAAGCTCGACTTCCGGGTCACGAACGAGAACGCACCCGCGGTGGCCGAGATCTGTGTGCGGCTGGATGGGCTGCCCCTGGCGATCGAGCTGGCCGCCGCCCGCAGCAAGCTGTATCCACCCCCGGCGTTACTGAGCCGCCTGAGCAGCCGGCTCGGGCTGCTGACCGGCGGCCCCCGTGACCTGCCGGCCCGCCAGCAAACGTTGCGCGGCGCGATCGATTGGAGCTATGACCTGCTCGCCCCCGCGGCCCAGCAGCTCTTTGCCCGCCTGGCCGTCTT
>DATGEF010000911.1:0-2848 GCA_035310405.1 Chloroflexia bacterium
GGGGCCCGGGGGCCGCTGGAACAGCGCCTGGAGCTCATGGCCGTCCAGCGGGCTGCCGGGCGGGGCCGGGGGCGGGTGAGCGATCCGCTCGGCCCGCACGGCGAGGGCCTGGAGGTTAGCCAGGGCGCGGTCGACCGGCTCCGGGGCGTAGCCCAGCAGGTCGGCCCGGGCCTGAGCCAGCAGGGCCGGCCAGAGGGGGCCGGCGTCCGCGCGCAGCCGCCCGACCGCGCCGTCGGTCCAGTCCGGCCGGTAGGCGAGGGGGCGCAGGTGCAAGCGGATCAGGCCGGCCACGGCGGCGCCGAAGGCCGGCGGGAAGCCCAGGCGGGCCAGCAACGGCGCGGCCTGGGCGGCGCCCACCTCCTCGTGGCCGAAGAACCGGGTGCGGCCGTCCGGCGTTTGCACCAGCGTCGTCGCCTTGCCGCAGTCGTGCAACAGAGCGGTCCAGCGGCTCAAGACGGTCAGGGGGGCGGCCGCGCAGGCCTGGAAGGAATGGTCGAGGGCATCCATGCGATGGTCAGGCAGCTGGCTCACCCCCCGCAGGGCGGCGACCTCGGGCAGCCAGCGCGCCAGGGCGCGCTGGGCCTCCAACGCGCGCAGCCCCGGCCCGGGATCGGGCTGGAGCAAGATCTGGGTCAGCGGCGCGCGCGCGGCGGCCGGCTCCTGGGCCTGCGTGAGGGCCGTCCAGGCGGCGGCCGGAGGCGGCCCTGCGGGTGGGGAGCGATCACTCATTCGGCATGAAAGGATAGTTCATGGAACTCAGCACGACCCGCGCGGCCCGCGATCGCATCCTGTTGCGCGGGCTGGTATTTTACGGCTATCATGGCGTGAGCCGGGAGGAGCAAACGCTGGGCCAGCGTTTTCGCGTCGACCTGGCGCTCAGCGTCGACCTGGCGGCGGCCGCCCACAGCGACGCGCTCGCCGACACGGTGAGCTACGCCGCGGTCTACCAACAGGTGCAGGCCATTATGGAAGGGCCGCCCAGCCGGCTGTTGGAGCACGTGGCCGGGCAGATCGGGCGGGCGATTCTGGCCGATCGCCGGGTGCGCCGGGTGCGGGTGCGCATCTGGAAGCCCGGGGTGCCGATCCCCGGGCTGGTGCGCGGCATGACCGGGGTGGCGCTCGTGTTTGACCAGGAGGCTACCGCTTGAGCCCCGGTGCCTCCGCCAGCGGCAACCGGATGCGGAAGGTGGCGCCCCAGCCGGGGCCCGCGCTCTCCGCGTGGACGGTGCCGCCATGCAGCTCGACCAGGTGGCGCACGATCGCCAGGCCCAACCCCAGCCCGCCGTGCCGGCGGGTGCTGGTGCCATCGGCCTGCCGGAAGTGGTCGAAGATGAAAGGCAGAAACTCGGCGGGGATGCCCTCGCCGCTGTCGCTCACGCTGATTTGTACCACGGCGCCCATGCGCTCCAGGCGCACTTCGACGTGCCCCCCGGCCGGCGTGAACTTGATGGCGTTGGCGAGCAAGTTCCAGAAGACCTGCTGCAAGCGGCGCGCATCCCCGGCGATGTGGCGGGCCGCCGGATCGAGGATCACCTCCAATTGAATGCCTTTGGCATCCGCCGTGAGCTGCACCGTATCGATCGCGGCGTTCAGGACCGAGACCGCATCCACGGGTGCAATATGGAGGCTGAGCTTGCCCACAATCACCCGGGACACGTCGAGAATATCTTCCACCAGCTGGGCCTGGATTTTGGCGTTGCGCTCGATAATCTCTAAGCCGCGCGCGACGGTCAGCTCATCGCGCCGGCTCTTGCGCAGCCGTTGCGACCAGGCGATGATCGTCGTCAGTGGCGTGCGCAGCTCATGGGAGACGGTCGCGAGAAACTCGTCCTTCATGCGGTTGGCGTGCTCGGCGTCGGCGCGGGCCTGTTGTTCGCGTGCGAGCAGCTCTTCCCAGGCGGCCAACGCCTGTTGCACTTCGTGGCGCAGCCGGGCGTTCTCGATGTCCACGGTCTCGAGCCGCCGGGCCTTCTGTTGCAGGGCCACGACGGCGCGCAGGCGGTCGTCGGCGGTGGGCAGCGCGGTATAACTCTCCGTGGGGATCACGTGGGAGTGCGCTGCGCATACCGCGTCGAGCGGCTGGGCAAGTGCTGCCCCGTCGAAGCCGTGCATGGGATACGCACAATAGAGCACGAAGGCCTGCGTTTGCTGCAGGGTGTTCCAGAGCTCTTCCAGGCGGATCGCCGCCTCGCGATTCCCCGCCGTCCATAGGAGCGCGACCATCTCGCCGAAAACGCGCACCCGCGGCCGGCCCCGCGCCGCTTGCGCGATGATGGGCCCCACCACCATGGCGAAGCGCACCGGCTCCGGCGCCCCATCGACCATGAACCGCGCCAGAGTCTCGGCCGCATCCAACACGACATACTGCCCGGAGGCGCGCGCGGCGTCCACATCCAGCGCCTGTTGCTGCAAGAGGGCCGCCAGGTCCGCACGATGCGCCGGCGTGGCCACCACGATCCCGGCTTCTCCCGCGCGCAGGCCCGCGCCGATGAAGCCACTCAGCGAATGCAGAAGGGAGTGGTCGGTCTCGTAGAACTGGGCGAAGTGCGCGGCCTCGCCCACCTCACTCCAGCCGGCGCGCGGCGCGAGCTCACGCACCGGGGACAAGTCCGCGGTGGGTGGCGTCAGCGCACGCAGGGTGGGGGTCGTATTTTCGACTTGGATCAAGGGGATCGCCTCTCTCTATGGGCGCTCCGTAGCCGCTCACACTACTGAGCACGCAGATCGAAGCAAGAATTATACCACCACCGGCGGAACCGCTGGGGAATCTGCGGGGGTCGCCCGCTGGTCGCCTCACCACTGGAAGTCGTCGACATCTGGCTTTTTGCGCGGGGGCGGGGTGCCGGGC
>DATGEF010000912.1:0-5080 GCA_035310405.1 Chloroflexia bacterium
TTACCCTCCTGTTTACCACGATTGTCGGCACACAGATGTAAGCGATGAAAGCTGCCCCTAGCGCGCCCGGATGGGGCCAGGTGCCTTATCGCGTGCGCCAGTTCGTGCTGGCCCTGGCCGCCCCGGTGACGCCGGACGAGCTGGCGGACGCGGTGCGCGCCGCCGGCTTACCCGCGCCAGCCGCGCAGCTGTTTCGCGCCATGCCCCGCCCCTACCAGCGCCATGCCCTCAACGTGGCGGACCGCCTGCGCCGTGAGGGCCACACGGATCCCCACCTCTTGCAGGCCGCCCTGCTCCACGACTTGGGCAAATGGGACCCGGCCAGCGGCCGGCGCGCCGGCGTCGTGCCGCGGGTCCTCGCCACCCTGCTGGGCCGGCGGCCGGGGGGGCGCGCGCTCCTGGCCCGGCTGGCTGCGGGCCCGCCCGCGGCGCGCAGCTGGCGTTATGGCTGGCATCTCCAGCAGGCCCACCCCGAGCTGGGCGCGCGCCTGGCCGAACGCGCCGGGGTCGATCCCGCGGTGGTGGCCCTGGTGCGCTATCACCAGGACGCCCGGGGCGGCCCGGCGCACCTGGCCGCGCTCCTGCGGCGGCTCCAACATGCCGACGACCAGGAATAGCCGATGAATGAGGCCGAGTCCGCGCCCGCCGGCTACGCGGTCCGGCTGCCCGATTTCGAGGGGCCGCTCGACGTCCTGCTCCGGCTGATCGAGCGCCAGGAGCTCGCGATCAGTCAGGTCTCGCTGGCCCTGGTGGCCGACCAGTTCCTGGCCTATGTCGAGGCCCTGCCCGCCCCGGAGCCCGGAGTGCTGGCATCCTTTATGGTCGTCGCTGCCAAGCTTCTCTTGATCAAGTCGCAAGCCCTGCTGCCGCGGCCCCCGCCGGCGCCGGTCGCGGCGGACGACGAAGAGGACGTCGGGGCCGAGCTGGTGCGCCGGCTGGAGGAGTACCGGGCCATCCAGCAGACCGCCCGGGAGCTGCGCGCGCGCGACGCCGAGGGCCTGCACAGCTACCCGCGCCCGGCCGCGGTCGCCGGCCGGCGGCGGCCCGTGCAGCGGCCGCCGACCCTGGGCCTGGAGGGCGTCAGCCTGGGCCAGCTGACCGCCCTGGTCAGCCGCCGGCTCCAGCTGGCGCTGCCCCTGGACGAGCCGCCGGCGATCCTCCCGCACGAGATCACCCTGGACGAGAAAGTGGCCGAGCTGGACACGCACCTGGCCGCGGCCGGGCCGGGCGGCGCCGTCGCCGTCTGGCCGCTGCTCGTGGCTGCCCGCTCACGCGCCGAGGTGGTGGTGACGTTCATGGCTGTGCTGGAGCTGCTGCGCCGGCACCGGGTCAGCGCGGAGCAAGCCGGCGAGTTCGGCGAGATCTGGCTGCGCGTCCTCCCGCCGGCCCCCGGGGAACCGCCGCACCCATGACCGTCATGACGCTGACCACCGATTTCGGCCTCGCCGACGGCTATGTGGGCGTGCTGAAAGGTGTCATCCTGGGCATCACGCCCGGCGCCACGATCGTCGATATCAGCCATGACATCCCCGTGCAGGATATCGCCGCGGGCGCCTATGTGCTGGAGCAGGCCTACCGCTACTTCCCGCCGCACACTGTGCATCTGGCGGTGGTCGACCCCGGGGTGGGCAGCACGCGGCGGCCGCTACTGCTCACCACCCCGCAGGCGTGCTTCGTCGGGCCGGACAACGGCCTCTTCAGCTTCCTCCTGGACGCGCCGGCGGCGCTGCAGGCCTACCAGCTCGATGTACCGACCTACTGGCTCCCGCAGGTCAGCTCCACCTTCCACGGGCGCGATATTTTCGCGCCGAGTGCCGCCCACCTCGCCCGAGGCGTGCCGCCGGGGTTGCTGGGCCAGCCGGTGCCGCTGGCCAGCCTGGTCCGCCTGCCGGCCGCCCCGCCGACCGTGGCCGGCGACCAGGTCGCCGGCCGCATCGTCTATATCGATCGCTTCGGCAACCTGATCACTAACATCCCCGCCGGCCTGCTGCCGCCGCTGCCCCCGGGGACCGGCCTGATCGTCCAGATCGGCACGCACCAGGTCCCCGGGCTGCACCCCACGTACAGTGCGGTCCCTCCAGGCCAGCCAGTAGCCCTAATCGGCAGCGCGGGGCGGCTGGAAATCGGCGTCCGCGAGGGCCACGCCGCGCGGGAGCTCGGCGGCCGGGTCGGGGATGCCGTGGTGTGTCGGGCCGCGCCGGGCTTCGCCATTCTTGACAAGTCCCCGGGCAATGGAGTATAATACCTCTGCACGTTGAGCCGCGCTTGCAGCCCAACGCCGCGCCGAAGTGGCGGAATTGGCAGACGCGCTACGTTCAGGGCGTAGTGACCACTAGGTCGTGTGGGTTCGAGTCCCACCTCCGGCACCCGATCCAGCAGCACAAAGCGGACCTCTCGTGGCTCCCGGACATCCGGGGCGGCCCGGGAGGTTCGCTTTATAGATCTCGCGGCGCGAAAACTACGGGGCTTGAGCCCCAGTAGATGAAGCGCCCGCAGGTTGCCACAGTCCAACCTCGGGTGCTGCCGATACCGGCGCAGTACGCGACGGCGGCCATCTGCAAGTGTGAACTGACCTGGCGGGCCGATCATTATGAACTCTGCCTGACGATCGATACCGGCGTGGTCAATCCCCCGCTGGATCGCCACGTGAAAGCCGCCGGGGTGGACCTGGGCGAGATCAATATCGCGGCTGCGGTCACCGATGAAGGGGCCGGGATCAGCATCAACGGCCGGTATCTGCGCTCCGTCAATCGGCTGCGTCATAAACGGCACACCGCGCTGAATGTACGGCTCCAGAAATGTACCCCCGGTTCGCGGCACCACAAGCAGCTGCTACGCAGCAAGGCCCGCGCGTCGGCCACGTTCTACCGCCAAAGCCGGGATGTGTTGCATAAAGCCAGCCGCCAACTGGTCACCTTTGCCCAGGCCGAGGGCGTGGCCCATCTGGCGGTCGGGGATGTGCGCGCCATGGGGCAGGGCACCGACAAAGGCCGCCAGCACAACCAACGGATGAGCCAATGGGCGCACGGCCAGTTTGTCGGGTATGTCCAGGACAAGGCGCGGCAACATGGGATCGCGACGGAATACCTGCCGGAAGATTACAGCACACGCACCTGTAGCGTGTGTCGGCATTGCCAGACAACAGCACCACGGGGGCGGGTGTTTACTTGCTCCGGCTGCGGTGCTTGCGTATCCCGCGACGGAAACGGAGCCGCGAACATCTGCTCGCGTTATCGCTATGGCGAATACGGGCATGTTCAGGTTCAAGCGCTCACGTATCTGCGGGCGACCGCAGTAGTGCCCCGGACTAGGGCCCACGTTGCTGGTTTGCCGCCAGAAGCCACGCCCCGTTAGGGGCTGTGGTCTAGTCACCCCACACCCGTCCGCATTGAGTCCCACAAATTGTGCCGCAACCTGTCCGACCCCCGACCTTCCCGGAACACGAAAAATTTGCTACATTAACTATATCAGCTACAATGGCGGCGCGGGCCCCACCGGCGAAAGGATGTGTTGTCGAATGTGGAACCCTACGCGGATACAGCAGGCGCTACGGAACCTGACTCGGTGGCCCATCACACCCTCGCGCCTTCAGCTCTGGGCCGGCGCAGTTCTTGTTCTACTGTTACTTATGCTCGGCGGCCTCCCTATCTTAAGCGACCGGCTCGTTCCGCTCGGGGCACCCGAAATCCTCGCGCGTGCTGCGCAAGAGGCGGCCGATCCCACGGCCTTTGGCGTGCGCAGCTATCAGGGAGCCGCCACGACTTACTATGGTGGCAACGGCTCGCAACCGCCTGGACAACTGCTCGAAGATGTCCTGCAACTCTGGTTTGCGGCGCCGGATCAGTGGCGGATTGAATACACCAGCCGGCATCCAACGCCCGCCCCTGGGCCGCAGGGCCCCTCGGAAGCGGCCGCCCCGCCCCCGTTGCCGGCGACGCAATCGCCCCCCCCAACACAGAACACTCCAATTGTGCTTCAGGTTTCGGATGGTACGCGGGCCTGGCAATATCAGCCACAAGCCAACTACATGGCGCGCGAGGACCCGCAGCGCATTACGGGGCCGGCGTTCGGCAAGCCCGCCGACCTCTTGTGGCACGCGACCGAGGGTAATACCGTGCGGCTGGCTGGTACCACAACGCTCGCGGGGCGGCGGGCGTATGTCGTGGATCTGGAGCGTGGCCCCGATAGCCACCTGGCTTACCCCGATACGGTGACGGGGGTGCGCGATTGGATTGATACCCAGACATACCTCCTGCTGGGCAGTGCCGCCTATCGGGCCGATGGCACTCTGGAAACCCTCTGGACCTTCATTACTCTGAGCATCAATAGCCCGGTAAATGCTCTCCAGTTTCAGCTAACTCCACCGGCGGGGCTGGTGTGGCCGACCGCGCCCCCGCCCACTCCCACCGAGATCGATGTCGCGGCACAATTGCAACGCGAGGCCCGCAGCGCCCCGACCCCTCTTTTCCAACCCCGCTGGCTCCCGCCGTGGCTGGATCCCGAGGCTTATATGTGGTGGCCGCAGATGTATGGCAGTTACCTGGCACTCCAATATGATTCCCCCCGATCCCCTGGCGCGCTACAGATCACCGAGGGCCAAGCGTCCGTGTTCGCTCACGCAGAGGATGGCGACCCGGTAGACGTTGGCGGAATCAGCGGACGCTACCGGGAAGGGGGGGGGACGCGCTTTCTGACGCTGACCCGCGACGGTACGGCCATTATCCTGGAAGGAAAGGCTGAGGTCACACGGGATGTATTACTGGAGATCGCGGCTTCCTTAGAACAAGTAGACCACCCGCCTCGGCCATAGGGGCCGGTTTCCGGGAAAGTTGCAGCGCCCTACGTCTTGGACTACAATAAGGGCGGAGAGCACCGCCCATGGCCCACGCTGATCCCCCCCTATCGGACACACCGGTCCGGCCCGAGCCGGGGCGGCCCCCCGCCGCCGCCCCCGCCGCGACCGGGCTGGAGATTCTCACCGCGATCGCCTGCACGATTAACTCGGTCCTCGATCTCGATCAGCTCTACTGGGTCATTTACGAGCAATGCACACGCCTCTTTGCGACCGAGGATTTCTGGA